>NZ_CALIED010000020.1:0-195364 GCF_938022135.1 uncultured Psychrobacillus sp. | reverse complement strand
CCATTTATTGATTGGAGCGCCAGACGGCGACTCCAGCGGGATGAGTGAGACAGATAAGACATCACAACCACGCGCGATAGCGATGGGTGATGGCTTATCGCTCACCCCGCGGAAAGCGTCCGGCTGGAGCGGAAATCAATTTCAAGGATTTCTTTGTATCATAAATCAACCCTAACCTTTAACATAGACAAATGAAAAAAACTTGAAATCGAGTTTCCGTTTCATATCTACTTCATAGCCGCAGTTTATCCGCTACGTCTGACACTTTCCTGGGGCACGTGGCCTGAGCCAGTAGTCTCTCCCACACGCCAGTATGCTAAAAGTCGCCGCCTTGGCTGCGAACCAATAGTGTTTCCCTCTATATAAAGAAAATCTCTGTACTATTTCAAGTGCCTGAAACTAGGTTGATTATGTATCCGCCTCATGTTTTCTTCTTATAGTAATGCCCAAATTCATTAAATTGAAAATTCGAGAAATTTAAACTTTTAATTTCCCTAAATTACCTATTGTATAATTATACATAAAGGCATATATTATATAAATATTAGAAAAATCCATTAGCTAGAAATAAAACAGATTACTAAATTAATAGCTATCTGATAGTGGATGAAAAGTAAGGGTGAATAAGATGGATAACTGGCTAAATTTATATAATAATATGGGAGATTTTTTAGCACCGAGTATGGCAAAGGATCATCCTAATATTCCAATAGTTAAAGAGGAAGGCTGCTACTATTTTGGAGCGGATGGAAAGAAATATTTAGACTTTACATCAGGTATTGCCGTTACAAATACCGGACACCGTCATCCGAAAGTAGTTCAAAGTATTAAAGATGCTGCGGATCAATTAGTTCATGGGCCTTCAGGAGTTATTATGTACGAATCGATTCTACAGCTTTCCAAAAATCTTGGAGAAGTGTTACCAGGAGATTTAGACTGTTTCTTTTTCGCTAATAGTGGGACAGAGGCTATCGAGGGAGCATTAAAGCTAGCGAAATTTGTAACAGAGAGACCGTATGTTGTTTCATTTACGGGCTGCTTCCACGGTCGCTCACTTGGTGCACTAAGTGTCACAACGTCTAAAAGTAAGTATCGAAAGTTTTTGCAGCCATCTCACTTATCCTACCAGATTCCTTATGCAGACGCGAAGAGCTGTCCAGAGGGAATGGATCCAGAAGTATATTGTGTAGAGCAGCTAGATAAAGACTTTAAAAGACTCTTTAAGCACCAGGTAACTCCAGAAGAGGTAGCCTGCGTTATTTTAGAGCCAGTACTAGGTGAGGGTGGCTACATTATCCCTCCTAAATCATGGGTGAAGCGAATTAGAGAAATTTGCGATGAGCATGGAATCTTATTAATATTTGATGAGGTTCAAACTGGTTTCGGACGAACAGGCGAATGGTTTGCTGCACAATATTTCGAAGTTACTCCCGATATTATGGCCATTGCAAAGGGAATTGCGTCTGGTTTACCTTTAAGTGCAACCGTTGCTTCTAAGGAATTAATGAAGAAGTGGCCATTAGGAATGCATGGGACAACCTTCGGTGGAAATCCCATTGCTTGTTCAGTTGCCTTAACGACACTAGAAATTCTCCATGAGGAGAACCTAGTAGAAAACTCTAAAGTTGTAGGAGCATATGCAACTGAAAAGCTAAACGTACTAAGAGAAAAATATCCAATCATTAGCGATGTCCGTTCTGTCGGTTTAATGATTGGTATCGAAATCTCTAATATAGAAACGGGAGAGCCAGATGGACAAGCTGTTATGAAAATTCTGGACTATGCACTAGAGGAAGGCGTGCTCTTCTATCTTTGTGGAAACGTCGGTGAGGTAATCCGTATGATACCTCCATTAACGGTAACGAAGGAACAAATTGATGATGGCTTAACAATGCTTGAAAAAGCAATTATTCGATATACAAATGAAATAAAAATAAATGAGATAAAGGGGTAAAACATTATGAAAAACAAGTTATTTCTAATCATGCTAACAATGATTATTGCTTTACTAGCTGCTTGTGGAACTAAAGACGATGCGAAAGAGGATGCTGGATCGGGTTCTACACCTTCTGAGGAATTACCAGTATTAAAAATGGGGACTTCAGCTGACTATCCACCATTTGAATTTATCGATCCAACAAAGAGCGAAGAGATTATTGGTTTTGATATTGACCTATCCAATTTAATCGCTGAAAAGCTAGGATATAAGATTGAAGTAGAAAACATTGATTTCAACGGATTAATCCCAGCGATACAAGCAGGTAAATTAGACTTCGTATTAGCAGGAATGTCACCAACAGAAGAACGCGATGAAGTTGTAGATTTTTCTATCCCTTACAACGAAACAGTACAAATGGTAGTGACTAAAAAAGACAGTGGTATTAAAACAGTGGAAGACTTAGCTGGTAAAACAGTTGGGGTTCAAATCTCATCTGTTCAAGAAGAGCTAGCAAATGAATTAGCAGAAACAGTAGACATGAAAGTGGAGAGCCGTAACTTAATCCCAGAGGTTATTCAAGAGCTAATGACTAAGCGTTTTGATGCAGCAGTTATAGAGGATGTAGTAGCTGAAAATTATACACAGCGTAACAAAGATTTAACTTACTTCCCAATAGTAGTAGAGGAAATAGATACTAAAGCAGCAGTTTTCCCAGAAGGCAGTGAGCTGAAAGAGAAGTTTGATAAAGCGATTAATGAGTTAATTGAAGAAGGAAAAATTGACGAGCTTAGAGAAAAATGGTTTGTAGTAGAAGCAGAATAATATAGATAAAAAATATAATAGTTTGAATAGAAAGGAGGGTAACGATATGTTAGATTTTTCTGCAGTCGTTCCCTCTATTCCTTATATTGCAAAAGGAATAGGTGTTACACTTCAAATAGTTGTGGGAGCCACAATTTTAGGTTTAATTTTAGGGATTTTGTTAGCTCTATGTAAAATAGGGAAAATAACTGTATTACGTCTATTAGCAGATTTTTATACATCTATTTTCAGAGGAACTCCCCTTGTATTACAATTAATGATTATTTACTATGCGATTCCTCAGCTTTTTGATATTACGGTAGATCCGATGCCAGCAGCAATTATAGCATTTGGATTAAATTCAGGTGCCTATATCTCTGAAATTATTCGTGGTGGGATTAATGCTGTTGATAAGGGGCAGTTAGAGGCTTCTTTAGCTTTGGGTATACCTTATTCGAAGATGATGAAGGATATTATTCTTCCTCAAGCGATGAAAAATATCATGCCTTCCCTTATGAATGAATTTATCACATTAACGAAGGAATCAGCGATTGTAACAGTAATTGGTGCACTAGACATTATGCGCCGTGCATACGTCGTGGGCGGATCTTCTTATCGTTACTTAGAGGCATTAATGATTGCTGGAGTGATGTACTATATCCTTACACTTATTTTATCATTCCTTGGCAAAAAGCTAGAAAAGAGGATGAGTAGAAGTGATTAAAGTAGAAAAATTATATAAATCATTTGGAAAAAATGAAGTCTTAAAAAACATATCCACTGAAATTAAGGAACAGGAAGTAATTGCAATCATAGGGCCCTCTGGTTCTGGTAAGTCTACTTTTTTACGTTGCTTGAATTTACTGGAGGAGCCTACTAGTGGTGTGATTAGTATAGGCAATGATGTTGTAACAGATAAAAAAACTAATATTATGAAGGTACGTGAAAATGTAGGAATGGTATTTCAACATTTTTATTTATTTCCTCACAAAACTGTACTAGAAAACTTAACGTATGCACCAATGAATGTTCAAGGAAAATCAAAGGAAGAGGCAATAGCTGTTGCAGATGACCTCTTACATAAAGTAGGACTCTTTGAGAAACGCTCGGAATATCCAAATCGTTTATCAGGCGGTCAAAAGCAGCGTGTAGCAATTGCGCGTGCGTTAGCAATGAACCCTTCTGTTATGTTGTTCGATGAGCCAACTTCTGCCTTAGACCCAGAGATGGTAAAAGAGGTTTTAGCTGTTATGAAGGACTTAGCAGAATCAGGTATGACAATGGTCATCGTGACACATGAGATGAACTTTGCTAAAGAAGTAGCAGACCGTATTTTATTTTTGGATGGTGGAGTTTTAGTTGAAGACACCCCTCCTGTCGAATTCTTTAGCTCTCCAAAGTCAGAGCGTGCAAAAGAGTTTTTAGAAAAGGTTTTATAAGGATTTAAGAAATAATAAAAGCAAAGCAGACTACAGCAAGCTCAAAACATTGGGCTTGCTTTTTTGTTGTTAATTGTAAGGGTATGAAGGGAAGGACTATTTCAGTATTCATTTTTAAATAACCTCTAAAAACCATAAAAGCCGGCAGTCCCCAAATAATTATAATTTGAATAAGTGAATCAGTATCTATATTAATGATTCATCCATCCCATCTACTACTGAGCAATTTATTCACAAACTGAACTATTAGTTTAAGTGTAACACTTCAAATACATTGGAACCTTACAAAAATTTACAAAACCTATAGTTTGGATAAAGCAAATTAGATTAAATAAGGATAGCTATAAAGAAAGGGATTTTACTAGCTTTGTAGAATTATAGAGGGTGATGAAATAATGAAAGTAAACAATCCTCAATTTGTAAAGGGGTGTAAATATGAACAGTGGATTGAATTTTGATGGGCTGGTCTATGACAAGGAGAGAGGAAACTATCATGGAAAAGTGGAAATAGCGACTGATTATTTTATAGATGTAACTATTTCTCCTGAGTCCTATGATAAAAAACTGGTATTTAAATTAGCCGAAAATACCTTTAGGAAAACAAGAGTAATGAATGAATCATATAAAGAAAAAATAGCAGGGGATTTATTAAAACTACATAATGAAGTATGGAATGAAGGCAAAATAATCAGTAAGAATGAATTTAAAAAACGAATTAATATACAAGGGATTTTAATTTTTTGTGAGGGAAATGCCGAATTGTACTATGACGACGGGGACTTATTCTGGGGTCACACGATAGTAGTAGATGTTGATGAAAACGGTTTGTATCAAGAAGCTCAAATATACGGATGAACGAAATAATATTATGATCAGGAGGAACATATGACATTTTCCAACACTATTAGTTTAGAAAAGTCACCTAGTAATATAAAAATCAGTGTCTTAGAAAAGGAAATAAACTTACCAGACGAAATTAAGTCAAAAGTAAATCAATACTGGGAAACGATCAACAGACAAAATACTTTTAGCAGAGGGGAGGTCTTTACTGTTCATCAAATTCAAGAAGATGAAAATGATTTATTCATTTCCCTTATCCACACTGACTATGCTCATTTTCTTTATAGTAGGAAAATGGAGTTATCAGCGGAGTACGACTGCACCGTTGTCTATCCTGCTACACTTGTCCTTACTTCGGACCAACATCTAGTTTATGGTCATATGAATGAAGGCACAGCCAATCCGGATCGAATTCAATTAGTTGCTGGTGGCTTAGACAAAAATGATATAGAAGAAGGGCATATTAATATACACAAAAATATAATAAGAGAGATACAAGAAGAGCTAGGTATTAACCTTACTAAAATAATGTGTTTGTCACCTTTGAGTCCATGGCTAATAAAACGTGGAGGCCAATCATTAGTTTTAATAAATCGAGTAACCATTGATTTAACTTCTCAAGAAGTAAAAGAAATACATAAACATTATAAAAATGAATTATATAGTAAAGGAGAACTTCCAGAATTCAAAAGAGTAGAAACAATTCCATTTAACAGTAGAGGGCTTAATAGATTGTTATTAAGTGATTATTGTAAGGCTGACTATATAAATCCGCTATGTATTTATTTACTAAAGCAACTAAAAGAAAATAAAACGTGACTCTAAACGTACTCATTGCCTATCAGGTTTATAAATAAAAAGCTAATTTATTATTAGACTTATTTTTACATAGTATAGAGAGTTATTGAATTATTTTGAGAGGAGGAAAGTATGAAACGGTATAGCTTATTGTTCTTAGTTTTCTTGCTTCTATTACTAACTACTGCTTGTAATAATGAACCACGAGTAAAGGTGGAAACGATAATTTCCCCTATTAGTGATGAGGGATATGGTAGGGTTGGTGGCACTAAGGATTTAAATGATCCAAAGCAAGAAGACTTTAAAGTATTAAAATTTAAATTTTTTATGGAAAATACGAACGCTGTTAAAGATCGTCAAATGGAAATTGATGTAGACTGGAGAAATACGTTGAATAGTATAGATGGAGTGAATCGATATTGGCATGGAAGTGGGGGTGAACAAGATAATCCAAGTGAAAATTTTGCAGAATATCAGCAAGAAGTTGTTTTTTATGCAAAAGGATTATCGGAAGAGGACATTAAAAAAGCGTTCGAGGATTCAAAAGTTACAGTTTCATGGACTGACAATAAAGAGCTTGTAGAAAAACAGTATATAATTGCAGATTTAATAGAGTTTAAGGAGTAAGAAGCACTTTTACTGGCTTAGCTAAACATTCGTTAAATTTAAGCCCTATAAAAAATAGCCCCTTTTTGACATTTATATATGCAAAAGATGGGCTATTTTTTATATAAGAATATCTCCTGAAAGCAGTAAGTGCTTTTCCCTGCTTACTTATCTACATCTACTTCAACCTGCATCTGACGTTTCTTAGTGAACAGCATCCCAAAAAGGAACGTCATAAAGATAATTCCCATTACAGTAATGATGATGCATCGAACAATGTAATCGGAATCCATCGCAAAAATCACGTCTTTACGGAACCAGTTTTGGAATGGTAGACCAAAACCTAAGAGAACGGCAAAAAAGAGAAGTTTCGTCCAGATGCTTTTTCCCTTCATTTTTTTGATAGCTCCATTTACTACTAAACGAAGTAAAGCAAGACCTAAACCTACGCAAAAGAATATCATGAGATAAGTAACTATATCGTCTCCGGTAACTAACGCTGCAATCACCAATCCTAAAGCTATAATCAATGAACCAAACATAAATATATATTTTTTATTCACTTAACATTCTCCTTTATAATAAAGTACTGAACAACGTGTTGATTGTTTGCTTTATTATCATATGAAATTAGAGAGTAGAAAGCAATCGACAGATTTTTAGAAACTGTTTAGTGATTACTTATTAAGTATTAACAAAAAAAAGAGAGTTATGACAATGTCATGACTCTCTTTTAAATCTATTTAGTATAATCCACAACGATGTAAGGTTGTAATTGGAATGGTTTCGGTGCAATGTTACGATCGTTCCACATTCCGAACCATCTTTCTAACGGATAGAAGTAATATCCGTCCTGCCAATGGTCAGATGTATCATACGGGTCTGCAAAGATAAGCATATCATCACCAATACCTGGTGTGCCATTATTATCATATCCAATGATGGCTTGCCAATGTCCATCCCAATCCGCCCACTCAACCATAATTGGTCGGTCATTAGAAAGATGGCCAGTTAACCATTTAACAAAGTAGCTATCCTTAGCATCTGTTACCCATGCTTCAGTCGTTTCACTATTTTCAGAAGCATATAAGCTGTTCCATGTGAAAGTAGCAGGAAGGTTTCCTACATTATTTCCGGTTGCACCATCTGCTTCTTGAATTAGATCGTCTGCTGCATAATTCACTTTATAGCTTGTCTCTACCACTTTAAAGCCCTCTAGACTAGTAAAGAAATTATGGAGCTGGCTAACGTCTGTCCCGTATTCTGGGAAGTTGTTTGCAGAACCAGGCTTTGCTCCTGGAGTGTCTAAGTCGGTCATTGCTTTCATTTGCTCAGCAATATCCATTTCTGTCATGTCTGTGAAGCCAAAATGGTTAGCAACCATTAATGCGGTAGCAGGTCCACAAGACCATTCCGTTGTTTGCTGCATCGTTTGGAAATTTTCGATTAGTAGTAATTGATCATCTGATTTCATGTTGTAAAAATCAGGGGCTTTAAAATAACGAGACTCTTTGTTATCGCCAGCTTCTGCATAGGCATCAGCACCGCCGTTTTCATCATAGTCTTCGCCTTTAATCATAGTTGGTTTAACTGCCACAGTAGTTTCGGCTGACGCTTTTGTGTCTACTTCCTTGTTAACCTCCGCTTGTGAATCTGTGTTCTCTGAGCACGCAGATAATAATAGCATTGCGGATGCTAAAACTGCTGTAAGGGTTCTTTTCATTTATCCCCATCCTTTTCTTCTTTTTTTGAAACACAAGAATTTATTATATAGAAAGTAGGGAACAAATCAATAGATCGATTTATATTATTTTTTTACTTTATTTTGAAATTAGCTTAAGTCAAATACGAACAATGAAAAAAGAATAATGAAATTTATATGCTTTTTAATAATAGTTTAAATTACATCTAGCTGGACACCCTACGCCGGGTGAGCGATTAGCATTCACCTGTCACTCAAATCAATAAATAGTTAATGTTCGTGTTTAATCTGTAAAATGCTTTTAAGGAAATTTGCTCAGCTTATTAACATAAAGCTATGTTAAAGGTAAAGGTTGATTTTAAATAACATAAAAAATGAGCTAGGATATTTCCTCCCAGCTCATCTTGCTTTGATATTGATTTTTTACTAAAGCACCCGTTAGCTTAAGTATAAAAATTTACAAAACAAGCAAATATCCTTCAAATTATTCCTCATCCGTCTCATCAACAGAATGGACATTCAAAGTCTCTCTTGCTTGTGTTGCAAAATCGCTTCCCAAAGCCTGAACAGTAATATGGTCGTGGAATATCCTATCACCAAATTCCCATTCTATGGACCATCCATCATTTCCATCTATGTCGTAACCAATAAGCGTTCTTTCCCCCCAAGTCCCTGTTCCTGTCGGGGTTATCCATAATAGTATTGTTTCAACATTTTCTACTTCCATGGAGATAGTCATTGTATTAACACCTTCTGGTACAATGTGCCAGCCATCTTTCACTTCTAAATCTGTATCAACCTTTAGAATTTGAGCTTGATCTTCTCTTCCGTCAGATTGATCAGTTGATACATCTAAACTTTCTACTGGTTGATTTTCGTTTACATTATTACATGCAGATAGAATTAGTATAATCAATAAAAAAAACACAACCATAGCATTCTTTCTCATATATACCCCTCCGTTATTTCTATCTAAGTTATATATCCTTCTTCCACTAAACTGCACTCTTTAGTTCAATAAGAAAAAAGTACTTTACCCCTTCTTGAAGTAAAGCACCCGTTAGTGAAAAACGTTTTAACATTCCTTTTATCCCATTAGACTCAAAAATCCAATTGTTAAAATCATTGACCCAATAGAAATTAGGCACACTATTACAAATTGATTAAAAGTAATCTTTTTTAATTTACCTTTTCTTTTCTGACTATATAAAGACATAATAAATACAATAATCCACGTTACCATTAAAATATAAAAAGAAACTAATATTTGATTTCACCACTAACCTATTAATTTTCCCTGAATCTTTAGTTCTAAGAAAAAGCTACCCTTACCGGCAGCCATTCGTTTAACTAAAGCACACCGTTAGTTGAATAGAAAAAGGGGCTCTATCTGTTTAAAAGCACTTTTACAATACTCTATTATTAGAGACAAATTATTAACTTAAAAGTAATTCAAAAAAGAATATTCCGAAAGAAAAACCTAATAGTAATATAAAAGCATATAACAACTTCATTTTCATTGTTTGGTCATCGAAAACCATTCCTGAATAACGATACATCCAATAAATTATTGGTAAAACTACTACAATACAAAAAATACTTTCAAAGGAAAAACTGAGATTAACGGTAGTGCTAATCTTTGACAGAAGAGATGTTAAGCATCCTACCACAAAACCAATTGTATACCCACCTAGTAAAAAGTGTTTTAATTCAACTTTTCTTTCCAAGACCTTTCACCTTCTTAAAACTGTTTTTTTAAACAAAAGATTTTCTTACAAGTTAAACAACATTCTTCAACTAACCTGCTTACGTTAGTTTAAGTGTAACATTTCACAAACTAAATCGCTTTATGAAAAAAACAACCCTAGCCTTTAACAGAGCCTAAAATAAACATTAAGAAAAATTAGTTTTATATATATTTACTTCCATAAATTAGCTATGATTAAAAGAAAATGGACTAAATGAGGTGGAACAAATGTCTAAACGAATTTTATTGGTCGAGGATGATGAATCCATTAGTGAAATTGTTGAGAAATATTTAAGAAGTGAGGGTTTTATGATTACGACTGTGAACAATGGAGAAGCAGCGGTTAAGCAAAATCAATCCTCTGCCTCTGTCTTTGACTTAATCATTTTAGATATTATGATGCCAAAGCTAGATGGCTTAGAAGTATTGAGGATCATTCGAGAAACTAGTGCTGTGCCTATATTAATTATGTCGGCAAAGGATAGCGATGTGGATAAGGCGTTAGGACTGGGTTTAGGGGCTGATGATTATCTAGCCAAGCCTTTTTCATTGCTCGAGCTATCCGCAAGAGTAAAGGCTGCGATACGAAGAGCAACACAATATTCACGGGAGCAGCAACTAAACGAGGATGTAATTGAAATAGGAGATTTGAAGGTAGATGTTACTAACTTTATGGTTATGAAGGGAAAGGAACATATAAAGCTTACTGCGAAAGAGTTTGCTATTTTAAAACTGATTGCTTCCAATCAAAACCGAGTATTTACTAAACAGCAGATTTATCAGTTGGTTTGGGAGGATGAATACTACGGGGATGAGAATATCATTAATGTGCATATGAGAAGGCTTAGAGAGAAGATAGAAGAAGAGCCATCAAACCCGAGGTATATAAAAACCTTGTGGGGAATTGGCTATAAGCTGGAAGGTTTTTAATATGGTACTCCTTTTATGTTTCACTATTATTTTATTGTTGGCCTTCATTGGTTTCCAGTACAAAGAAAAAAGAAATCTCACCTCTAGCATTGCCTATATGCACCAAAAGCTTCATAGCATCATCCAGGAGAATTCAGGAGAAAAAGTTTTAGCACATACCGAGCATGATGAGCTCCGGCAACTATTGAATACAATTAATGAGTTATTAGATGAAAAACAAAAAATACTTGCTACTCATACAAGGCTAGAAGAGTCTATGCGAAAAATGCTTTCTAATGTTTCACACGATTTGAAAACGCCATTAACTGTCATTTTAGGCTATATTGAAATGCTAGAAATTGCGCCTTCCCTACAGGAGGAAGAACGGCAACAGCTCGTTGTTAAACTACATACTAAAACAAATGAAGTACTTAAAATTATCCATACCTTTTTTGACTTGGCGAAAATAGAAGCAGGGGACCAACAATACCCATTGTCAAAGGTAAACATAAATGAAATATGTCGTAAGAACATTTTATCCTTCTATGATCTGATAACAGCAAAGAACATGCATGTTGAAATTGAGATACCAGAAAACAATTTATATGCATTTGGTAATGAGGAGGCAATAGATAGGGTTCTAAACAATCTATTATCCAATGCATTGACCTATGGCGCAGACGGTAAAAACATCGGGTTAGCGTTGAGATACGATGAGTCCTATATTTATATGGATATTTGGGATAAGGGAAAAGGAATCGAAGAGTATCATATCGATCGGGTTTTTGAAAGAACATATACGATGGACGATTCTAGGAATAAACATTTCCAAGGCAGTGGATTAGGCTTAACAATTACCAAGCGGCTTCTTGAAATAATGGGAGGCTCTATTCATCTATCAAGCATCCCTCATGAAAAGACGATTTTTACTGCAACCTTGAAGCGAATTACTTTTTAATGTTAAAGCATAACTTAAGAAATTCGTAAGATGGAAGTAATAAAAAAGAGAGGTTCGTTTTCTATACTAAGAATAGAACGAAGAGGGAGAGGATTCAATGTCATATATATTGAAAACAAATCATCTGACAAAAGTATTCGAAGGTAAGGAAGTCGTTTCTTCTGTTAATATGAATGTTCAAAAGGGAGAAATTTACGGGTTTTTAGGTCCTAATGGAGCAGGTAAAACAACGGTCATGAAAATGATAACCAATCTTATAAAACCGACAAATGGTGAAATAGAAATATTTGGCGAAAGGCTAACCGATCAATCATTCGAGGTCTTAAAAAGAATTGGATCAATAATTGAATATCCAATTTTTTATGATAAGCTGACTGCACGCGAAACACTTCAGCTTCATTGCGATTACATGGGTTATTATAACCAAAAAGAAATAGAGCAAGTATTAGATATGGTTAGTCTAGTGAACACAGGAGACAAGCGAGTAAAAGAATTTTCTCTGGGGATGAAGCAAAGGCTTGGTATTGCACGTGCAATTATCACAAAGCCGGAATTGCTTATTCTAGATGAACCAATAAACGGGCTAGACCCTCAAGGTATAAAGGAAATGAGAGATTTATTTCGAATGCTTTCTAAGGAATATGGCATTACCATTATTGTTTCAAGCCATATTTTAGGAGAGATAGAGCAATTAGCGGATACAATTGGAGTCATCAACAACGGGAAACTCATTCAAGAAATTTCACTTGCACAATTAACTCGTAGTCAAACCGACTACATCGAGCTGGTTGTTCAAGACATACAGAAAACTTCCTTCCTGCTAAGTGAGAAGTTACTTTTAGTTAACTTTAAATTAGTAGACGATCATTGTATTCGTATATACGATTCAACGCTCACACCACAAATGATTTCCAAGGTTTTGTATGAACACGATATTGAAATAGAGGCCATTAGTAAAAAGACAAGTACATTAGAGGAATACTTCTTAAAGCTAGTCAATGGGGGTGTAGTAAATGTTTAAGCTAATGAAGCTAGAGATGAAAAAGTTTAAACTGGGCTCCTATTCGGTTAACGCTGTAATTGCTAATTTTGTTATTCTCGGGTTTATATTTCTAATAGCGTATATATCTAAAGTAGAAGGTGACCAGGACTTTGTAAATTACCAGGAGGTCTTAACGGTTATTGATTCATTTGTGAGGGGAACCTTTATCATCTTTGCTGCCACATTAATAGCGAAGTTAATCATAGGAGAATTCAAAAATAAAACAATTACAACGTTATTTATGTATCCAATTAGTAGGAAAAAAATAATTACGGCAAAGCTTGCTATTGTATTTATATTTACTTTTACATGGATCATTATTTCGAATCTATTTATTACGTCAGTCTATTGCCTCGTTAGTGTAAACTATCAGCTAATTCCTGATACGCTAACGGCTTCGCTTCTTCAAGAACATGGTGTTAGTGTATTGATGTATGCAGTTGCAGCTTCTGGTATGTCGCTAATTCCTCTTTACTTTGGTATGAAGAAATATTCCATACCTACTACAATTATTACATCTATTCTAATTGTAGTGCTAGTTACCAGTAATAATGGTGGATTTTCATTGAATGATATATTTGTTATACCTTTGTCATTGGCATTAATCGGTTTAGTTATTGCATATCTTGCTATTCGAAATATAGATAAAATCGATATAAAAGTATAGGTTAGCTAGAACTGCAGTCAGGGGATTGAGAAATGAAAGTAAATCGAAGTGAGTTACAAACGAATGATGATATTTGGAATGCTGTTTTATCTGCTGCTTATGGAAACTATGCTTTTCCGACCGAAAATGAAAAAAAGGATGACATATTTATTTTATTTAGTTACTTTTGTGAAATGGAAAGTGGAGGCCATGAAGCCTTGCTCAATTGGTTATCAGAAACAATGCAAGGATTGGGTATCCAAAAATACGTAAGTCGACTGACTAAAATGCTGGAGCTGATTGGTGCGGGGGATTATGCAAAAATCGAAAAGGTCTATTTAGAAGAAATGTTGAAGAGATACTTAACCATAGAAAATAGTGGATTTGAGGATCCAAATTTTGAAAAACTAGAAGCAGAGTACCTATTTGTAATTGAGAGAGCCGATGTGGAATATAGAAATTTAGACGAACAGATCAATGAGCGTATATACAACTATGCAGTGATTATACATGAAGAAGTACTTGAGATAGTTAATTATTAAGCAATATAAAAAAGATGGAGTGATAATTTCACTGCCGTCTTTTTTATTATGGGGATGTAAAACCTAAAATTTACATAACTGCGGTACACTGAGTAACTATTATTACAGAGCCAAGAAATAAAAAGAACCTAGTATACAAACCAAAGTTACGATCCATAAAGTTAAATATGTGGGTTTCTTTAGTTCTCTGTCTAGTAAAGATATAGATTGAATACCTGTAATAAATACTGCGACAAAGAGGGCTCCGCATAAGGCTCCTATTAATGTAGGAAAGTCGTATATATATTTATCGATAAATAAAAATAGAATAATAGAAAACGGTACTGAAACGCTAGAAAGAAAATGCTTTAAATTCATTTTAACCACCTTTGCCTTTATACGGCTTGTATATGAAGTGACTATTTCTCTAATGGATAAATTAAATGATTTTCAACAAATATCCTGCAGTTAATTTTAAAAGTACCACCGAGAGTCACTTTAATATTTTCACTATGTTCAAGACTTTTTAGCCGACCATTTAATGTAGCTCTTAATCCAAGACCAAGATTTTCATCCTGTAATTGTCCATCTACATATAGTTTTTCTCCTGTAAACCAGCTATTCTCTACACGAATATGGTGATTATTATGCATAACTTCAAACGTTTTTTTCATTTTAATCTTAACCTCCTTAATGATTGCCCATCTCGTGTAATTAGATATTCTGTGTTACCTTTAATTTCCTCACTAAGAAAAAGGTAAGAGTAAGAATCACACCAGTAATCATTCCGACGATGCTTAAATTGATACCTGCTCCGGACGTAATACCATCGGCACGAATAATAGCATTAGCATAGATGGAAACTCCGACAATAATAAATCCAATCCATTCAAATATTTTGGTTATCAAATTTAAAACCTCCATTTGTATTTAAATTATAACATTTTATTTGAATTTTTAAAAAAAATTCTTTATCCACCTATTACAAGTTCATTTTCTTTCAAAATATCAAAGTTTAACTTTCTTAGTAAAAGGCAAACCTTTATATAATGTACAACCACGACAGCAAATCATTAAAGGATAGTAAAATTCTGTGGTATGATATGTGTTGATTTTGCTAGGAGGTATTTTTTATGGATTTGTCTATCTTTATGTCGTATGTCTTTTGGAAGAACCTTGGTATTTCCATTGCCATACTGTTAGTTTTCCTTATTTTGAGAAAAATTTTCTCAAAATATGTATTTAACCTATTGATCAAGCTAAGTGATAAAACACCGACTGATGCATTGACGCACCTTTTTCGGTCCTTCGAAAAGCCTATTCAATGGATGTTTATCATAGTCGGAATTTATGTGGCGGCTAGCTTCTTTCCACATTTTGATGAAACAAATAAACTATTTCTGGTGCTTATAAGAGTCTCCTATATTATTCTGATCAGCTGGGGATTATACAATATGTCCTCTGATTCCTCTACTTTCTTCACTAAAATGAGAAACAGATATAATTTGGATATTGATGATATACTCATTCCCTTTCTTTCAAAGGCGCTACGAGTTGTAATTGTTGTCATAAGTATTAGCGTAGTTGCTGAGGAATTTGGTTATAACGTGAGTGGATTTGTTGCGGGACTAGGCTTAGGTGGAGTAGCAATCGCCTTTGCTGCAAAGGATGCGCTTTCTCATTTATTGGGTGGCTTTGTTATTATTACAGAAAAGCCTTTTAGAATTGGTGACTGGATATTGACTCCTGATGTGGAGGGGACGATTGAAGAAATTACTTTTCGTAGTACAAAAATCCGTACCTTTTCACAAGCTATTGTTACTGTTCCGAATGCCATGATTGCCAATGGACCAATTACCAACTGGAGTAAAATGGGGAAAAGGCAAATTAACTTTAATCTAAGGGTATCTCAAGAGACGCCGAAGGAAAAATTAGAGCTTGTAGTAAAAGAAATTGAACAGCTAGTGAGCAAGCATTCAGGTGTCCATCCTGAAACAATTTTTGTGAAATTTGATGCATTTAAAGAAAATGGCTATGACATTTTCTTATATTTCTTTACGAACACAACGGTTTGGGCAGAGTTTTTAAAAGTGAAAGAGGATATTAACTTTGGTATTATGGAAATTTTAGAACGAGAAGGAGTTTCTATAGCCCTTCAAAGTAGAAAAGTTTATGTGGATAATGAATTAATTCAGAATGAACCAAAGAGCATAGAGGAATAATAAGTACCGCTGGGATTAAATTCTCAGCGGTATTTATATGGGATTAAGTTTTTTTGAAAAAATTACTGTGGCTTGTGTCGGGATAGACGTGTCTATTACAGCAATTTCTTTAATATATCCCTTTATGTTCTGAGCTTGAGTAGTGCAATAGAGGAAAGCCTCTATTAATTTTTCGTTGGATAAACGATTTGCTATAGTACAGTGTGGAATCCATTGTCCAGGATTATACAAGGGTTGTGCGTCATTAAAGTCCTTAAAAAAAGTATGAAAGTCGTTGTGGAAATGAAAAAGATCCTCTGTAATAACAGGTGTATAAAAAAGTGTACCAGATCCTGTAAACGATCCAATAGAAGGAAACGTGATTTCAATACTTTTTTTATCTGCTAAATAGCTATCTAAGCGATCTACAAAAAATTTAATATCTAATTTGCTGTAACTTGCAATAGTAATATGTGGCTTCCGATCACTTACCTCAAATGCATAGGAAGAAATAGATTCATCCTTTAACTCCTGCCAAAGCTTCGAAATCCGCTTATTTAACTGATCATCAAATAACGCAATTATTCCATACATATTATTCGCCTTCTTTTTTTTAGTAAAATTTTTTTAATATCCAACGATTTATATATTTGATAAAAGATTGGAAAGTATGCCACTGAAGATAAGAATCAATCAGTTAATACTAATTTTGAGTAGAATAAAAAATATTTCGCTTGATTATAACACATAAATATTTCATTAATTGATAAATGTTGTTAAAAGAAAGGATATTTTCATGCTCTTGTACTATTTGCTGAGCAGTATAAACAGATGGATATTGCAAAAGATATGAAGGAATCACAGCAATTAATGAGAGGAGTGTTTTTAATGGAGAGTATTCGCGAAGGGTTAATACCAACAGTTTTAGGGACAGCCGTAACTACAACTGGAGTAGCGCTTAGGAACAATAGAAGCATTTCACCATTAATCACGAGTTCGATTATCGGGTTTGGCTTAGCGCATATAGTGTTGGGGGCAATCGATTTAGTCGAACATCGCCGCTAAAGATTCAGGGTGGAAGGAACTATTCCTTCCATTCTTACTACCTAGCTCCACCTATACAAATTGAAGGAGGTGTTGGTCCGTGTCAGTACTATCTCGGATTGCTTTAGCATTAGTTATCATTGGTGCATTAAACTGGGGTTTAATCGGATTTTTTGAATTTGACTTAGTTGCATCTATTTTTGGTGGACAAACTTCTGCCTTTGCTCGTGTTGTGTATGCACTTGTTGGTTTAAGCGGAATTGCTTGTATACCACTACTGTTTGCTCAAGAAGACGAAGAAAGCAGTACTTCTACCAGCGATGGGAAAAGTCAAAACTACAGAAATCTAAGCTACGAAACAGAGTTTGCAGAAGAAGAGGAAATTATTGTGGCAGATCCACAAACTAATGCTTCATCTGATAATTCTACAACAAACTCGCCTACAAATTATTACAAAAAAACTTCTAAGAAAAAGAAGCGATGATTTTGTACGGCATCAAAAAATCTGACGCAACGTTAAAACGTGCGTCAGGTTTTTTGTTTTATAAAGGAGTTTA
Source organism: uncultured Psychrobacillus sp. (assembly GCF_938022135.1). NCBI lineage: Bacteria > Bacillati > Bacillota > Bacilli > Caryophanales > Bacillaceae > Psychrobacillus > uncultured Psychrobacillus sp. The sequence continues at coordinate 177,614 of NZ_CALIED010000020.1, read as the reverse complement.
AGAATAAATAATCGAATATAAATATTAACCACGGAAAGCGGTGGAACGAGTAAATTATTGGAGGAACAAGATGAATACCAAGACATTAGAAATAAACAAAACAAGCTGGGAAAAGTCTGCAAATCGTTTTTATGGTAGAAATCCTCTTCCCGAGTATGGACCAATGGCTCCGCGTGAAGAACATTTAAATCTATTAGGAGAAGTAAAGGATTTGAAGGTTTTAGATATCGGCTGTGGCAGTGGTCACTCCCTACAATATATGGGTAAAAGAGGAGCAGAAGAGCTTTGGGGAATTGATTTATCAGACAATCAGCTATCTGCTGCAAAAGAATTATTGAAGGATTATGGATCTTCCGTAAAACTATTTCAATCTCCTATGGAAACTAATCCTGGATTGCCATCAAACTATTTTGAAATCGTTTATTCGATTTTTGCACTAGGATGGACTACTGATTTAGACAAAACATTAGCCAATATCTATTCTTACTTAAAAGCAGGAGGCATTTTTGTATTCAGCTGGGAGCATCCCCTACATAGCCGAGTGAAGCATGAGGATGGGAAGTATCTCTTCAACAAATCCTATCAAGAGGAAGGGCCGTACGACCATGATTTTTGGGATACCCAAGCAATCATGCAACAATTTAAAGTGAGTACTTATATTAATAGACTTGTGAAGGCAGGCTTTAAAATCGAGGAAGTCATTGAAGAGGTTTACTTAGAGGAGGAAGATGTACAGCGCCATGTGAATAGGTGGTACTCCTTTGAAAAAGCACAGCTTATACCGACAACATTAATTATTAAGTGTAGTAAATAGTTAAAGGGGGAAAGCAAAATTGAAGATTATAGATACAGTGCCTTTCTTTTTAAACAATTACATCCCATCCATTAGCTTTTTACGAAGCTATTATGAAAAATACCCAGAAATTTTTACAGAATATTTTCCTCGTCATTGCAAAGACACCGTGGAACGACATAACCAGTCAATGGAGAAATACCCTGGCAGCTTCCGTGAAATCCAACAAGTGCATGAAAATATAACACCTATTATTGAAGAAGTAGTGCGCGAATATGAACGATTATACGATGTTACTTTTCCAATACAGGTCAATTTGATCGTTGGAGGATATGGATCAAATGCATATACGTACCAGCAAATAATTCCTAATATCACCTTTGCGTTAGAGAAGCTTTCGCCTGATCCAAATCATTTGAGGGTAATCGTTGCTCATGAGTTTGGTCATGCAGCACAAAATATTTTAACAGACAGGGCCGGAATGGATTGGACTACTGCTCAATGGACTCATCCATTCAACTGGTTATATAGGGAAGGAATTGCGACGTGCCTATCTGAAAGAATTATTCCTCATTTAAAGAAATCCGTTTATTTTACTTACGATGATGAAGGAGCAGAATGGCTTAATTTTGCTCAACAGAATGTTAAAGAAATAAAAAAGGCATTTATAGAGGACTATCGAAAAATGACTGGAATTGAATTATCTCGTAATTGGTTTTCTATTAATGGAGTAAATACCTTTGGGTACAGTAGATTTGGCTATTTCCTTGGAGAACTATTTGTGCAAGAGGAAATGGAAAAGCATGGGGAACTTGAGACAATCATCGCATGGGAAAATCCTCACTACCTAGAGAGGGTAGAGAATTGGTTACTTCAAGTTGAAGGAGAACTGGTATGACGAATCGCATTCAACTAGATAATTTAGAGGAATATAATGATCCATCAGCCTATGACCAGGAAAATAATCATTACGTAGGGGAACTTCCATTATTACTAGAATGGGCAGGGAAAGTAAATGGTCCAATTATAGACTTAGCCTGTGGAACTGGGAGGCTGACCTTGCCATTAGCCAAAGAGGGCTACCAATTGATTGGTATTGATGTTCATAAAGGAATGTTGGAGCAGGCAGCTAAAAAAGCCGGAAAGCTTAACTTGGATATACAGTGGCTGCAGCAGGATTGTACAAATTTCCAAGCAGGCATTAGAAGTCCGTTTATTTATATGGTGGGTAATTCCATACAGCATTTCCATACAAATGAGGCACAGGATCAACTTTTATCCTCTATAAAACAACATCTTCAGGAAGATGGTATTTTTATATTTGATACAAGATTTCCCTCTGCTAATGAGCTGCTTCAACCTGCTACAGAGGAATATTGGAAAACTTATATGGATGGAGAAAACGAGATAGATGTATACACGATCAGCAGTTATGATGCATTAAAACAAATTCAGCATTACACAACCATTCGAAAATATAAAGATCATAGTGCAAAAATAATTGATGAAAAGATAACTAATATCAGCTTACGATATACCTATCCCTTAGAGATGGAGAGGTTATTAAAAGAACATACCCTGGAAATTGTAAATGTCTATAAAGATTGGAAGGGCACTTCTATCGATTCCGACAGTGATTATATGGTGTATATATGTAGAAAACTTCCTCCTAGATAAACTAAGTCATTGGGAATAACTAGTCAAAAAATATAAAAACGTGAAATCGGCAATCTGATTTCACATTTTTATATTATAGCTATGTTTAAGCTAAGTTGATTTAAATACATATAACAAATGAGTTGGGTACTTTCTCCAAGCTCTTTTTAATTTGTTTTCCTATTTTACTAAAACATCCGACTAGTAACCATTGTATAATAACTACTACCAGGGGGCTAGTTCATAGAAAGTACGGGCTTGAAATTCAAAAGTGTAACATTCCACAATGCATATCCGAAATCAACTTAATGTTTTGGACATAAAAATAGACCATAAATGATGGACTATTTTGCTAATGCACGCGTTAGTTTAATTACAATACTTCACAATCTTTTCTATTACTTTATGAACTTAATTCCTTAAATGCGTTATCAATGCAAAAATTATGCCGCCTTTTTGGGTTCTCGCCAGATTTTTGTGGATTTACAACGATCAGTAATATGCAGAGTCTTATGCAATAACTGAGATTGTACAGCATTGTTGAATAAACGGGAATAGTGTTACAATATATCAATTTCAAATTTATCCCTTGAACCTCAAGTTACTTGAGGTTTTATAATGAACTTATACTTTTGTTGGGAGGAATTTTGATGAATAACAATAACAGGTTTTCCGTTGGGGAGTTTTCAGAAAAAACAGGAATACCTATTCCTACTTTACATTACTATGATGAAATTGGTTTATTACGACCAGAAAAGAATCCTTCTTCAGGGCATCGCATTTACAATTATCAAGATATTATAATATTGCAAAAAATTATAAGTTTAAAATTCCTAGGATATAGTCTGGATGAAATAAAAAATTTATTAAATAAAACAAGCTTTACCGTTGATTTAAACGAAAGCTTGTCTCTTCATTTTCAAGCTCTAGAAAAAGAAAAAAAACAAATCGAACAGTCAATGAAATCTATTAATAGAGTAATTAGGTTAATGGAGGAAGAGGGAACAGTGGATAGTAACTTATTATTTACCCTTCTTCACGGTATGCGTACTGACCATATACAAGAAGAATGGATCAATCGTCATATGTTAACGGATATCATGGAAGAGTTAGAAAAGAAATCGGAAGAAGAAAAAATCTCTTTAGATAAAACGTTTACTCAATTGTCTAAAGAAGTGAAACAATTATATGGTAAACCCGTAGAGGACCTGAAAGTACAGCGAATGATTAAGAACTATATAGAAGGAGTTTTTTCATTTTTTGATGAGGATTTGATGCAAAAACTCGCTGATACGAATATAGAAGGAGAACCTGATTTTCAAGAATTTGATAATATGACACCATCTCCTTTTACAGAAGATGAACAAAAATGGTTTGAACAAGCGATAGAATATTATATTCAGCAAGATGAAATGGAATAGATATTAATGAGCTATACTCTTAAATTATAGTTGGTCTATCTTATTTAAAACAACACACTTGATTTTCCATTATAGGGCGATTTAATGAAGTAACTAAAGTCTAATTTCTCACTTATAAACCGAGAAATTAGGTTTTTTTATGTTTAGATTTTCTTATAGCAGTAAATCTTCAAAATTCTTACGCCCCCCTAAAATGCTACCAAAGCTGGTTTGGGGGCATTTAGTGAATAAACAGCTAAAAACAAATCCCCCATTCAAATGATGAAGGGGATAGCTGGGAAATGTATCTCCATGCTTATTTATTTTGATGTCCGATTTTTTACTAAAGCACCCGTTTGTTGAATAAGAAAGGGTTAGGTATCCCACTTAAACCGAATAAGTTCCTCCTGGTAAAGTAAATAAATAAAACCCGTTCTCCCCGCTTAACTGCCATCCCTCAAAGTAACTACTATCGTGAAACAGTTCAAGATAAATACTTCCTTCAAACTCTACAACTAAATCAGATATTCCTTCAAAATGTAGGATATTCATTATTCTCTTTCCTAATAGAATATTTTCAACACTTTTATGTGAATATCTGTCGGATGCTTGGATACAGTCTGAATAGCCAATTACAACTTCATTAGAAACTTGTAACCTCCAAGGGCATTCAATAATTAAACCAGCCGTATCAAAAGTCATCCCTAAAGGTAAGTTCTTTTCTGTGTTGACCTCAGTAACCTTCTGACCAATAAAATATTTAAAATCTACATTACTTAGTTTTTTATACATGTTACATTCCTACCTTTATCGAAATTCACCTATTTATAGTATAATGCAACCCACGTTGATTAAATACTTTCTTATTCAACTAACCTGCTTTTTACTTTAAGTGTAAAAAAGTAAAAAGCTATTGAAGTCTTTACACAGTTTCGTAAGAATTCTAGAATGCGTATCTTTATATTCCTTTATTTTCAGGTTTCCAAATCTTCCTTTAAAAAAATCCGATAATTAATCGTCAAAAATGGAATACAGAAAATACGCATCTCATGTTTGGCAGTTAGAATTTCATTTTTCTCCTCTAAAAGAAATTGCTCCTCCAAAGGAAGCTTAACGTTGGTTCCTCTAAAGGCCAAGTAAATCCCAGCATCAGACGCTAAGGAACTTTTGCTAGTTAAGAGCAGCTTTCCATCTTGCTCTTGTAATGCTAATATGCCAACCATTGACGACCATGGTAAAGGGAGGGAGATATTCATAAAGGTTTTCTCGTCTCGAGTATGTATGGAATATAGTGCAATAAAGATGGTGCTTGTTTCAATTTTTCGTATCCAAGCTCTTGTATTGGTACGTCCATCCTCGATAGCTATTATATCTCCGGTCATTTCCATCTCCCTAGAGCTAAATGGTAGATTCAGCTGCTGCACCCTGGAACTAAACAATCTATATAAAGCGGCAAAAGGCTTGAACCAAGCATGCCAATGAACAATGGAAAATAGTCGGTAATGCATTGTTTGCTCATAAAAATTACTGATCATAGGAGGAAGTGCCTCTTTATCTACAAAAATGCTCATATCATCGACTAAGCCCATATAGGTTTTATTTATGTGATAGTCATCTAAAATTTTCTCACCAACAGTTCCTTTACCTGTGATCTTGCTAATAGGAAACTGCAACTTTTTATAACGTGCCGGTGGTGTCCAAATGGACCAGCCGACAATACCGACGAACGCAAATATTAGGCAATTAAAGAATCCATGAAACTTAAGCATGAAATCTATCGTTACGCCAAAAATACCAAACGCATTCCCTGTTGCATACAAAAGGGAGAACAGGATTGTTACACCTAGAGCTCCAAAGGAAGTAACAATCAGGCTTTTCTGATAGCCGTTTTTATATGTTGCCTTAATAGCTAGAACGATGAAGCCGTATATGCCAATCATATATAAAAGAACTGATATAAACTCTAAAAGTGTAGAAAAAGTGATTCCTATTGCAACGACTAAAGGAGATATTAAAATGATAGCTGTAAGCCAAGGGTAGCTGGCAGGTTTATAAACTCTCCCTAAAAAACCTATAAAAACAGGCAATAAAAAGGAAGAATAATGAAAGTGGATGCCAGTGAGCCACGTTAAAATAGGAGTAAACCCTGTATTTATTTCAAGAACAGATGCAACAAACCAAAGTCCTCCGATGAATAAATACATCATCCCCATATCAATCGCAAACTCTTCTATATTGGTGAAGCCTCTGTTAATAAAACGTTTAAATCCAACCATGGCAACGATAAAAGTAAAAAGTAGATAGATAAGTGCGAGCAAGGAATCAATCCTTGAATCTTCGGTAATCTGTAAAATAGAAACAGCTATCACAGCTGGAATGACAAAGTAATAAATCAGATGATCATCTTTCAAAACTAATTTTAAGACGAGTGGAACAAATAATATCTGAGCTACGGATAGCATAAGAAAATACCAGGGCTCTACGCTAAAAGCAGCAACTATGAGAAATAAAATAGTGTGGGAGATTGCAATTCCTTTATAGGTCATCTGTTTGAAACACCCCTTTATACTCGAATAATGTACCAAGTAAAGGATTAGTAATTAACACATGAATAGAAAATACGTCTTTCTTTTCTACATAACACTCTTTAACAAGAACATTTCCTTTTAACAGCCTTGGTAAGGGGATTTCCAGCTTGCCTAAAACAAGACGCTGTTTACTAGATTCAATTTGAAGATGCCCTTCCTCTGTGACGATGAATACGAGCTCAGAATAGAACAAGCTCGGCTCCCCAAGATAGTCCCTTACTACACGCTTACTCTTCTCTAAGCTCATCAGCGCATTGAAATGCCTTGTTTGGTTTGGGAAGAAGAACGTTCTCTCCCAGTGGACCTGTTGCTCTCCATTTGGACCAAGCTTCCCTTTGTTTACGATTTGAAATGGTACATTCTCTCCTTGCTCAGGAAATAAAAACTTCCAACGAGTGGCTATACGAAAGAAAGGTGACAACCATTTCGGACCGCTAGATATTTTTGTCATGACTCCTGTTGCCTGGAAGGCCGTTTCAGAAGAAATAGTATACCGCCGCTTGAGCATTGGCTGCAGTCGCTCGAATTGTTCTCCAAGCATTTCTTTATAAATAGACATATGAAAAACTCCTTATCTTGAACGCTTACAGCTTTTGGCAGTTGGAATGTCTTTACTAACCAGCAATCCGATAACGGATAGAACAAACAGCGTTAAGTTAAATGTAAGGGGGTTAAATGGATCACCAAATACGGTGGCATCTCCTATTAAAGTGGAGAGTGTAAGTAATGGAAAAACAACGACTTGGATTTTCAGTAATCTTCGCTTATTGCTATATAGTAGCCATAGGAGACCGAATATTATTTCGATAGCACCTGCTGTTGAAACGATATTTTGAGCTTCGTTCACCGTTAAGGGGAGCATGCCTTGGGTCATTGATACTTCCTCGGGATGCATCAATAGTAATTTTGGAACGAGGCCGTGATACACCCAAACAAAAAAGAACAGAATGGTAATAAGCCAGTGACTGAAGAATCGTACATACTGACTAGAGGGAGTATCTCCCTTTTCAAGCCACCTCTTAAATACATCAAAGCTAAGAGCAGTGGCCCATCCCATTATCGGGCGAAATAGGACGCGATCTATCATTTTTCCAAGTGTTCCAAAACGAACATCGTAATCATACTGCGTAAAAAATTTAACGCCATCTTGCTCAGGCTCATACTTCCAATATCCCTTGCCTTCTTTTATAGGAGAAATCTTTTGGGCAGTACCGAAATGCAGTGAGGATGTTCTAGAGTTGTCCTTCGCATGAAAGGTACCGACACTTTTCCCCCAACCTGCAATACTAAATCCAAATCCTATATTCGTTTTATATTTAAATAGCTGTGGTTCATCTTCTTTTTTGGGTAAATAGGTGATAGAAGAAAAACGTAAATCCCATTGTTCATGTAGCTGAGGATTTTGAGAAGCCTCCCATACTTTTTCCATATCACTAGAAATACTAGTCTCTACATAAATTGGTTTATTTTTCATAAACTCACCTCCTTATTAGATTACCATAAAGGACTTTATGTAAGTGACAAAGAATAAATTAGAGAGAAGAAAAAATAGGCGCAAGAAATGAGGGTGAAAAAATGCAACTGAATAAAAATATACAGGCTAGATTTAATCCAGTAATTGATCATGTAAAAAATACATATAACTCTGTCTATGCAACTGGAGCGGCAGTTATAGTCATTCATAAAGATGAGATTGTGGCAGAAAGATATTGGGGCACTCAATCTAGCAGACCAGAAGCTAGGGAAGTACAGGAGGATACCCAGTTTCATGTGGCATCTGTTCGCAAAAGCTATATAGGATTTGCAGTCGCATATGCGGTGCATCATGGTTATATCGATTCGATAGATGATGAAGTGACAAAATATATTGCGGATTTGGAGGAAGAAGTTTTTCGTGGAACTACAATTAGACATTTATTGACACATACGCATGGGTTAACGGAGCTAGAAGGTAAAGTTATTCGAGAGTTTTTACCAGGGGAGAGCTGGGCCTATAGACAAGTTAATATAAACCTGCTTACTCAAATAGTAAAGGTTACAACAGGCCAAACAGTAGCAGATTTACTAAAAGAAAAGGTATTTCTTCCGCTCGGCTTAAAGGAGAGTAACTGGTATACAGAAATTCATCCTAATCTTGCAGATGTTATTGACCCGTCAGGACAACCGAAGGAAATTCCAACTAGCAGCGCTGAGGGTGATCAAACGAATATGTTCACGTCTACAAGAGATCTTGCCTATTGGGGCTATCTTCACCTGAAACAAGGATATATAGATAACGAGCAGATAATTCCTCAAGAAATTATCCAACTATCCACCTCTCTTATCAGCCCAAATACAATTGATAAGGATTTGCCTCAGCATGGTTTCCTTTGGTTTGTAAAGGATTTACCGGCAAGTAAAACGGAGCTTGGAGAATTAGTTCCGCGTGGCTCGTATCAAATTTTAGGATTCACAGGTGTTGCAGTGCTAGTCGTACCTGAACACGAAATCGTGGCAGTTCGGATGGTCAATAGCTATGGGTCACCAGAGAACCATGATTTTCTTGCGGACATAAGGACCTTTGGAGATAGTGTAATGAAAAGTTTACAGGAGGGGTAAAGGAATGATTATTATTAAGCAATTTGATCATAGCGTCCATGTAGCAGAAGAAATGGCTATGCTTTATCAAGCAGTATGGCAAAAAGAAGAGGATGACTTCTTCGAAAGAATACAAAAGCATGCCAATTATGATGGTTTTCTTGGAATTGTAGCATATTCCGATACCAACGAATGCATTGGATTTGCCTATGGTTATAAATCAGAGGATGGACAGTATTACCGAGGACTTCTGGAGCAGGAACTAACCGTGGAAGAAGCAAACGAATGGTTAACAGATTGCTTTGAATTTGTAGAGCTATTAGTTCACCCCTCTTATCGTGGGAATGGATTAGGTAAAAGATTATTAGAAAAATTAGTGAACAATTGCTCGATGAAGACGTCTGTATTAACAACCAAGGCTAGTAATTTAGCAGCTCAAGCTTTATATGTAAAATCAGGATGGGTAGTGGTAAAAGAAAATTTCTTTCCTTCTGCAAATGATGGACCATATGTCATTATGGGAAAGGACTTGAGAAGGGAAGAGCTTGTAAGTAAGTTAATACAAGAGGGGAAAGAAAAATGATATGGCTTTTAATCATTCCCACACTTGGAGTGCTGTTATTTTTAAATATAATTACGCTGCTCCAAAAATTAAAAGATGGTAAAAATTATCACAATCAAAAAGTACTGGGTGCAGTAATTCTATTCATTCTATTATTTTTCCTTACTTTTTTTCTATTGGAGGGATCAAATGTACAGTATTGAAGCTTTTAGTACGTTCACATTAATGAGACCAGTCTTTATAACGTTTCTAGTTTTAGCTGTAATTTTACTTATAGCGGTAGTGCTCTTTAAAATTCCAAAATGGATAACAGCCTTCACCATTTCTATTGTCTCTATTATTTCTATTGTAGTTTGTGCTCAACTTTTATTTTTGGAAGGAATTATTGTAGATGAGCTTAATTTATCAGGCGACCCAGCTTCTTTGTATATGTTTTTTGCTATTACCCTGTTGAGTATATTAAATCTTCTTATTTACTCTTTTAGACTGGAGAAAAGGAGAGGAAGCGCTTGAGCTATATACTTCAACCGATGACTCAGGAGCAGGCCGAGGACATAGCTTATAACTGGCACTACGAGGAGCCGTATTCCTTTTATAATATGGAAGCAGACGAGGAGGACCTGGAGGAATTTCTAGACCCGGTAAGTCGTAAGGACGAATACTACGTCGTTATGGAGAAGGAGAAGCTGATAGGCTTCTTTAGTTTTACTTTCGTAGCCCCTCAAGTAATGGATATTGGACTGGGAATGCATCCAAATTTAACGGGTAAGGGTAAAGGAATCGATTTCTTGAAGGCAGGCTTACAGTTTGCTCAAAGTAGGTTCAAACCGGCAGCCATTACTTTATCCGTAGCTACCTTTAACAAACGAGCTATAGCGTTGTATAAACAGATAGGCTTTAAAGAGCTTGAGACTTTTAATCAGACTACTAATGGTGGGAGCTATGAGTTTGTTAAAATGCTTTATGAAACAGCCAAGGAATGAGTTTCCTTGGTTGTTTTTATTATTGCTAATTAAGTGAGGTATTAAAAGTTAAGGTAGCGTTAAGGGAACTTTTATAAAAGATTTCTAAACTAGGGTTTGGTGACATTGCTTACTCATTCATTAAGATTTCAGAAAAACCTTTAAACCTTCGGAAAAAGCAGCTGAATGGTAAAACCACGTTTGTGTTCTGACTTAACCTCAATTTCAACTTGCAAATCGTCACATAATTTTTTCACTAAAAACAATCCCAACCCTGTAGACCGCTTTTGATTACTAGCATCTCCTGTAAATCCTTTATCAAATATAAATGGTAAATCTGATTGTAAGACGCCTAGTCCATTGTCAGCTACTTTAACATAATAGCTGTCTTTTGCATGATCAAAACCTGTTTCTATCCAAATGAAACTTTCACTATCTACGTTTCGATATTTAATTGCATTTACAAGTAATTGGATTAAAATAAAATGAAGTACTCTTTCATCAGATGCAACGTTTATCTCCTTTATCTCCGTATGAACGTTTACATGCTGCTCTTCCAATAACGATTGTAGCTCTAGTAATACATCTTCAAAGCATTCCACAATAGAGACCTTTTTCAAGCTATAGTCAACATGCACAGCTTGTAGCTTTGCATAAAATAATATGCGTTCTACGTAATCGTGAATAGTTATATTTGCATGATTTAGCCGTTGATAAACCAACGGGGACATTTCATCTTGACGATTTTGTAAGACAAAATGAAGTAACGATAGTGGTGTTTTAATTTCATGCACCCAGCTTTCGATAAAGGTTTCATATTCTTTTGACTGGTACTTTGCACCTTGTAATTCATCAGATAGATGACGTAATTGATTAGCCAAATCATGCAGTGGTTCCTTATGTGTGTCACCTAAAACTTGTAGCAACTTAGCCTCATGCTCAGCGGAAGGCTCTCTTAAAAATTTATAGAATGTGTTTCTTTGCTTTCGTTGTTTTTTCCATGTAAAAAGCACACCAATCAAAATGGTTACAAAAGTAAAAATGAGCATCGTCAATATTAATAATTTAAATGACTCTGGATATGCAACCCATGCTAAAAAAATAAAAAAACCGCTATTTACACATAGAAGCAAAATCCATTGCCGCGATTGATGTAAACTAGGGAGCCAATTTAGTTGCCTCATGGGGACTCACCCTCTATCAATTGATAGCCAACGCCTCTGACCGTTTTAATCTGAGATGATACGCCTACTTTATCTAATGTTTTACGAAGTCTGGTCATGTTTACTTGTAGTATATTTTCGTCCACAAATTCACTACTTCCCCACAATTCATGGAAAAGTTGCTCCTTTTCCACAACAGCCGGTGCATATTGTATTAAAAGCTTCATAATGGTACTTTCATTTTCAGATAATGAAAGTGAATTGTGACCAATATATAATTCATTCGTTTTCACATCTAATTGGAATTTTCCCCAATTTAAAAGCATCGGCATTTTAGCATATAGTTGTTGTAGCTTTTGTACTCTTGCAATGAGACGTTTCGGATGACATGGCTTTGTTAAAAAGTCATCGGCTCCTAACTCTAATGCATGCAACTCATCTCGTATCTGGTTGCGAGCAGTTAAAATTAGAATCGGACCAATTCCTTTCATTTTCAAAGTACGACAAATTTGAAAACCTGATAAGTTAGGTAAATTTAAATCTAACAATACTAACCCCGGTTTGGCAGCGATGATATCTTCAACAGGTGTATTAAAAGAAGAGATACTTACTACAAAGTACCCCTCCTTTTGTAAAATATTTTGTAATTCTTCGCGGAGGAAAATGTCATCCTCTACAATGACAATATTCGCCATACCATCACCTCTACTCAATTTCTTTTAACTTCCTGATTTCCTCATCACTTTTTCGTTGAATCATTCGAATATAGCCAACTTCAATTACAATAAATAATAGCACTACTAAACCAATAATAATTCCATTTTGAAGACTGAAAATAGTAGCCGGCATTGCTTTTAATAAAGACCAAATGCCAAAAATTCCACTAACCAACGCGACCGAAATAGCTAAGATGAAGTATAACCAAATTTGCTTGCGAGCAGATTTACAAATTGATTCCACATCTGCACCGAGCATTGCTAATGTTTGATAGCGACTACGCGTGCTTATTTGCTGCATTAAAAAGTTTAGACCTAGTACAGTATTAGCAATAATTAAAAACATCACGCCTAAATAAAACGTTGTATAACTGCTTGCTACCGTATAAAATAACTGTCTACCCATGCTCGCAAGATAGCTCTCATATTGCAAGCCTGTCGAATTAAGTACTTGATCGACTTCAAGCATCGCCTGCATAAGCCCTTTTTCTTCAATGAACTCGTCTTTTAACGTCATATTCCAAAGCCAAGTTTCCTCAGCGTCAAAATATTGCTCATATAATGCATCAGGTACAATCAACGAATACATTAACGTAATAGCTCGATCTGCCACAATTTGATCCGAATATAACGTCGGCAATAATGTGTATTCATTTTCCGCAATTTCGACTGTTGGATTTTTTTTCAATGTGTCTTTTAATATATCATATGGCGCTCCTGTATCGTCACTTGTATACATGGCCACTTCATTATCAGCTAACTGAATTGGATTCTTTCCAGCTGTCTCAAGCATCGTGTTATAGCTCGATAATGAAATAAAATACGGCGTGTGCTGCATCGATAAGTTGTTTAATAAAATCTCTTTTGGCTCTGAATCAGCTTGACTCGATACTGTTTCTATTAAGCCCGTCCATGCAAAATAATAATTTAATACTGATTCATCTGCAGGTGTGTAGAAATTATGTAACTCCATCCCATAATAACTATCAACATAAGGTACTAGCTCATCGGATTTAATCAAAGGGTTAATTTCATCTTCATTACCATTAAACGTATAATCAACAGTTCGATTAGCTACAGCGCTATTCATTAACGCTGTCGATGTACCAAAAGCGAAGCAGACCATCGCCATTAGAATCAGTAAGGATGATATAGCGAGTGAACTCCATTGATGCAATACATTTTCTTGTAGCTGTCTCGCCGAAAATATCGATAAACCTGTCGAAGAACTTCCTTTTTGCTTCACATAAACACCAATCATACTTCCTAAGCCACGGAATAAAATAAATGTCCCACACACACCAACAAACAAAATCAACGCAAATACGCGGTAATCAAAATTTCGTAAATATAAAATCGCCATACCATAAGCGATGCTTAAAAAAATCGTCCCGAATAATAAAGCCGCTCCAGATAGTAAGCTCACGGCTCCCCATTTAGGCGTCATTGTAGTTTGTGACTTTTCCTTATCCTCATGAAGTAATTCAATCGGCTCTTTTCGACTCATTGTAAAGCTTAAAATAAGCATCGCTAGCAGTTGCACAAGGAAGAAACCACAGATCGTCAAGCCAATACCTGTCCATGAAATACGGAACGCATGACCTATAATCCCCATGCCAACTAACCGTGATGTCGCTAAATTGATCAGCTCTGTTAAAAACAATGAAATCGGCAAACCAATACTCAGGGCCACAATCCCGTTCCAAATCGTTTCGCCCGTAATCATGAGAAACAGCTTACTTTGCTTCATCCCCATCATTAAATACAAACCGAACTCATGACTGCGACGCTGAAGCTGGTAGCGATTTGCAAAATACACGAGGAAGAATACGAACAATAATGAAACTGCATAAAGCACTGGAATTAATAACAACAATCGCTCGACTGCATCGCTTTCAATCGTCTTCAAATATAACATGACATCTTGCTCACCTAGTGACAAAATCACATAAAACGCCACAATTGACACGACAAGCGATGCAAAATACACACCGTTTTCCTTCCGGATTTTGCGGCTATTACGCTTCACAAATTCAAAGAACATTACTACTACCTCCAGCAAGTTGCGCCATCACCATAACGATTCGCTCATAAAATGTCTCCTGAGATTCTCCCGGTACATTTCTACGTAGTTCATGGAAAATGACACCGTCTTGGATAAACAAAATTCTTGAGCAGTAGCTAGCCGCATTCGCATCATGCGTCACCATTAAAATAGTAGATGCCTGTTTTTGATTATGATCAGACAGCTTCTTCATTAAAATCTTGGCGTTTTTAGTATCTAACGCACCAGTCGGCTCATCCGCTAACACAATGCTAGGATTTGAAATTAGCGCTCTCGCTGCTGCAATCCGTTGCTTTTGCCCTCCAGATAATTGTGACGGAAATTTATTTAGCAGTTCTTCTATATCGAATATTTTTGCTAATTGCAGCAACTCTTGTTCTTGTGCCTTTATATTAATTCCATGAATTGCTAACGGCAACATGATATTTTCTTTCGCCGTTAAATTATCAATCAGTTCAAATTGCTGAAATAAATATCCGATTTGATTGCCTCTATATGCTGCGAGTTGTGATCCTTTGAACGACGAAATATTTTGCCCGTCTAGCAATATTTGCCCTGATGTTGGCTTTTGCATTGTGGCGATTACATTTAGTAGCGTCGTCTTGCCTGAACCGCTCGCACCCATAATGCCAAGAAATTCCCCTGGTAAAACATCAAAAGTTACGCCTTTTAATGCCATTGTTTCATTTTGCCCCTCACCAAAAACTTTTCGTACTGCTTTCACTTCAAGTAATTTATTCGAAGCATTCATCTGTATAGCCTCCCATTTTCATTCCTAGCAATACCTTACTACAAAAAAACTGCAAATTACTCTTACAGTTGTTGTAAGATTGAGAGAACTTTATGTCTGTTTAAATCAAGTTGCTAGTAGTAATCGGTAAAACGAGGGGGGACGCAAACAAAAAAATGAAAAATGGTGCTGATTTTGTTACAAATAAATTCGTTGAAGATCGTATTGGTTATGCAATAGAATGGTTTGAGACAATTTAAAAGTAATAGGTACCCTTTTTTCTTATTGAACTAACGGTTTAGTTTAGTTGAATAAGAAAATTTGTTAAAAGTACTATATTTTTATATGAGAATGTTATAAGAAAGGGATTTAAAGTGGCTATTTATTTCAATAAATAATTACGGAAAATTAAAAGACACTCACTTACACGATTCTGAATTTCAAAATATATTGGTTAATTACAGTAAAAATGAAATAGAAATAAGTCTAAGAACAGCGACGAATCAAGACACAGGTTCAAAGGAAATTAAGTTGTTTTTTAATAAGAAGATATGGTCGTTTAAATAAGAGTTTTGGAGAAATGTATTTCAAAAATGTTATTTCATTAATTGGGAGGTAAGATTAGATGAGTATAAAATTTGACCAAAACAACGTCGTTATTAAACTCTGTATGAATGGAATGAACATGGAAGATGGCGGAAATGTTGAAGGTGCAACCACCATGTTTCATCAAGCATGGCACGAAGCAAAAGACGACTATGAAAGGTTTATTGCAGCATATCATTTGGCTCGTAAACAAAAGAGTATTACAGGGAAATTGAAATGGATGGAAACCTCTTTACAGTGTGCACTAAATATAAATGATGATAATGTTAAGAGTGCATACTCAACGTTATATTTAAACATTGCCAAATGCTATGAGGAGTTGTGTGATTTTGATAATGCAAAAAGAAATTATGAATTATCAAACTCATATAACGATACACCTTCTGATGAAGGACCATTTTATCATGGGACAAAGGCAGATTTACAGGTTGGTGATTTGCTGACAGCGGGTGGAAATTCAAATTACAAACCTGGGCTTAAAATGAACCACATTTATTTCACTGCTAATGCCAATGGTGCAGGACTTGCAGCAGCATTAGCAAAAGGAGAAGGAAGAGAAAGGGTTTATAAAATAGAACCAACAGGTAAATTTGAAAACGACCCAAATGTTACTGACAAAAAGTTCCCGGGTAACTTAACACGATCTTATCGTTCTCAAGAACCTTTAAGAATTATTGGCGAAGAAACTGAGTGGGCGAAACTGACAACAACGGAGCGAAGTGAATGGCGCAAAAATTTAGCCAACAACAAGGGTGAAATTATTAACTGAACATATTTTAAATGGAGTAAAATTGTTTAAAATTACCTATATTCTGTAATGTGGGCTTTAGTAAAATAAAAGAACCAAATAAAAATGAACTTGGAAAATATCCAGCTCATTTTATATGTATTTTAAGTCCACCTTTAGCATTAACATAGCCGAAAGGTTTGAAGGAAAAAGTATACAACAAAGAGAAATACTTAAATAACAAACTGAGTGGGGAGATAACATTACTTTGAACATTTTAACTCTGATTTTAAGTTATTTAATCGGTTCCATTTCATTTGCTTTAATCGTCGGTAAAATATTATATAAGAAAGATATTCGTGATTATGGTAGTGGTAATCTTGGTGCAACTAATGCTTACAGAGTTTTAGGCATTAAAGCAGGAGTAATTGTTGCAATTGCTGATATATTAAAAGGCACACTTGCTTGTTTTCTTCCCCTAATACTAAGTTCTACTATTAATCCAATTGTATGTGGCTTATTAGCTATATTAGGTCACGTATTTTCTGTGTTTGCTAGTTTTAAAGGTGGAAAAGCTGTTGCGACAGCAACTGGAGTTTTTTTATTTTTAACCCCTTTAGGTGTTTTTGTTGGTTTTCTTGTGTTTGTGCTAACTTTGGTATTAACAAAGTATGTATCACTAAGTTCAATGTTAGCTTGTATAGCTTTATTTGTTTACAGTCTAATATTTGAAGATAAAGTTATCATAGGACTTTCTCTATTAATAAGCGTATCGATCATCATTCTTCATCGACAAAATATAAAAAGAATTCTAGATGGATCAGAAAACAGGATAGTAGCGCCACAGGATAGTTGAAGAAAGATGTTTTACTTATGTAGACATTAGTAAATGGGGTGGGATTGGATGAAGAATAATTTATTTATCAACATTAATTTAACAGAAAGTAATGTTGATTTCCAAAGTTATAATTACTGGTTTTCTTTAATTGATTATTTCATAACATCTGCAAATTTTATAGAATTCCATGTGTGGAATGAAGAAGTTGAAACAATTGAAGAATTAAGTTTGAAAACTAATCTTGAAAAAATTGATTTGCACCCTATGAAAATGGTCTGTTTTCAAGGGGATATAAACAAAAAAATAATTAATTTCATTTTACAAGAGAGTTTAAGTCAGAATGGAGAAATAAAATGGTTTTCACTTTTTTTGAAATATAATGGTAATTGTTTCTTTGAATCATCACATTGGGGCTCTGAAATTAATATAGAAAATCCTTCTGAAAAAGAAATTATAATGTTTAAAAAATTTATGCCAAAGAATGCAATCTTTCATCATTTCAAGTAAAACTATTTAATGAGCGTTCGGTAATAGCGCTCGATTGCGGAATGAGTACACGAACGAGGTACGTAAGCCAAAAATAATATCAAAGTAAAATGAGCGAGGAGAAAATATCCTAGCTCATGTTTATGTGTATTATAAGTCACCTTTAGCATTAACATAGCTAAGGTTAAAAAGGAGGATGGTCGTGAACTATTCACAACATCCTCCTTTTGAAATTATTTCCCTTTAAATACAGGTTTTCTTTTTTCACTAAATGCATTCAATGCCTCTACTCGATCCTCTGTCGGAATCGTAATTTCATACGCCTTACGTTCAATTTGTAAACCAGTTTGCAAGTCCACATTCATCCCTTGTTTGACAGCAAACTTGGCTTGTTGAAGTGCAATTGGTCCGTTTGCTAACATAAGTGCTGCGAAGCTTTCCGTTTCTTGCTTTAATGTTTCTCGACTCGCAATTTTAGTTAAAAGTCCATACGTAAAGGCTTCATGAGCCGTCAATCGTTTAGCAGTTAAGATTAACTCTAAAGCTTTGGATTCCCCAATGAGGCGAGGTAAACGTTGTGTACCTCCTGCGCCCGGGATAATTGCGAGGCTTGTTTCAGTTAGTCCCAATTGTATATCGTCTGCTGCAATACGGAAATCACATGCAAGCGCTAGCTCTGTCCCTCCACCAAACGCATAACCATTTAACATGGCAATCGTTGGCTGAGGTAAGCTTTCGACTAAAGAGAATACTTCACCTATTTTATATATATTACGTTTGACTCTTTGTTCAGTTAACGTTCGGCGTTCTTTCAAATCTGCTCCAACACTAAACGATTTTTCACCAGATCCAGTAAAGATTACTACTCTAATGTCCGGATTGATACGGATCGATTCTGCAATTTCTCCTAATTCACATAACATTTCATAGTTGAAAGCGTTCAAAGCTGTAGGTCGGTTTAATGTGACAATTCCAATATTCCCCTGTTGTTCATAAGTAATAGTTTCCATTATATCTCCCCCTAATACGCTAAAATTCTTCACTATTAAACATATCATTTTATGATAATCCTGTCATCAAAGGAAAAAATAGGTCGTTTTTCATCCTTATCTTTGATACAATAGTATCAATTACATTTCTTAAGAACATGAGGAAATTAAATGGAGATTTTTATTGCAAGGCAGCCAATTTTTAATATGAACGAGTCATTATATGGATATGAATTGCTTTATAGGAATAATGAAGACAATTCTTTCCCTGACGTGGATGCTGATATGGCAACGATTGATGTGCTGACACATTCATTTCTGACCATAGGAATAAATGAAATTGCAGGCGATAAGCTATGCTTTATTAATTTCACTGAAAACCTTCTGGATAAGGCGGTACTAAGAAAGTTCCCATCTAACAGGATAGTAGTAGAGATACTAGAAAATATTACGATAACTCCCCGTCTTATTAAACAAATTAGACAAATAAAAGCAATGGGCTTTCTTCTTGCACTGGATGATTTTGTTTTAAAACAAAATGTTGACTATTATGATGAACTGTTTAGCTTAGTTAGCTTTATTAAGATAGATTTTCTTGCCACTACAGTGGAAGAGAGAAAATCGGTCGAGAAAATTGTCCAAACCAACTATCCCAACATTGTACTGCTAGCTGAAAAGGTTGAAACACGAGAAGATTTTTACGAAGCTAAATCTGCTGGCTATAAATTGTTCCAAGGCTACTTCTTTGCTAAGCCTGAAATTATTAAGGCCACTGATATACCTGCTAACGTAGTGCAATATATTAGACTGATCAATCTTTTACGCAAGGAAGAAGCTTCTATGGATGAAATTGCGTTAGAAATAGAGAGAGACGTTTCCTTGACCTTTAAAGTGTTAAAAATGGTCAATTCTCCAGTTGCTCGACCACGTTCCAAGGTTCGCTCGATTAAACAGGGTGTTTTAATGTTAGGGCTGGAGGAGATTAATTATTGGCTTCATGTCTTGTTACTGCGAGAGGTACATCAAAACTACAAAGGGGATGGACTAGCTATTGTAGAAGCATCCTTATTTAGAGCGAAATTTTGTGAGCTACTTGCTAAACAGAAAAACCTGACAAATTCCTCTGAATATTTATTAGTAGGCATGTTCTCTCTAATGGACACCATCTTACATAAGAAGATGGATCAGCTAGTTAAAGAGTTACCTCTTTCTGATGATGTAGCGGCTACTTTGGTTGGGTCCAGCACAGAGATGACGCCTTTCTTAGATTTAACCATTGCCTATGATGAAGTTCGTTGGAACGATATGCTCGAAGGAGCTAATAATCTAGAAATCGATTTTCCAAGTCTTAATAATTTTTATAAGGAAGCTCGTAAGTGGGCAACTGACATAGTAACACAGTAATTAAACTGCCATTCTTAGGATTGGCAGTTTTTTGATTGAAGTTCTTTTCTTTCCATTGCATTTTCTTTTAAAAGTTGTAAAATATAAGAACAAATGTTCTTTTAAAAGAAAGGTGAATGAAGATGCCCTTAATACCAGAAGAGGCAATTCCATATTTCGAAAAAATGATTTATCTTCCCATGGTATTTACCATCTTGGAAAAGGATCGAACCATTATTGAAAAAGCCCCATTCAAATTAAACAGACCTTATTTGACTCTCGTAGAAGGAGCAGCAAAGCAAGTTCAAAAAGAGCTAAAAGACACACATGTCTACATGAGAAGGCATAGTATGAAAGTGATTAGAGGAGAAGGAGATGATATGTTCACAGAGTACGTGTTTTTTCATGGAGGATACGAGGAGCACCGTCGTTATCTGAACGTCCGTCTTCGTAACCGCGTAGAAGAACTGCTTTCTATGTACTTAACCATTACCTAATCAGTTGCGAATGTTTTTACGCATAGATGCTTGTCTAGAGGTGGCATATCCGTTGTTTAAAAGATGGCTCATTCGTTTTAGGAATTGGGTGCTTAATATGTTGGCATACGCCACTTGACGATTCATAGTGTTAGGCGAAACAGGAACATCAATGGTATCCCCATTAGAAAGAACAACGGTAGATCCCTTTTTATTTGGGTAAAAAGTTTCGATGGCCTGATAGGAAAACCATATATTTAAATCTGATTTTGGAGAAAGAACCGGAATCCATATACAAGGTGATCCAAAGTCATGAGCTAGTATGATTGGTAGCTTAAAATAGTTGCCAATCGTTTCTCGGGAAAGGTTTACTGCGTGTTGAAAGGAAGAACCGTAGAAGGAGCAGGAATAACGAACGATTTCGTATGGCTTTTTACTTACCATGGAGGTTTCACCAGAAAAATTAGTAACTTTCGTGTAAACTTTGTTATTTACTACAGAAGGTTGAAGTAACGCGGTTTCGAAGGAGATAAGATGGGATTTATTTTCAATTTTATTAGTCAGAAAATTTCACTCCTTAGTATATTATAATTTAAATTATAGTTAATTTTGGAAATAAATCAAGCTAATGTATCTAAAAATTAAAAAATACTTCTATTTACTGTATAATCTAAATTTTCTCAAAATGATTGCAACTAGCCTTAAGCTTTTATATAATATAAAAAAGGCATCGGGGTGATTGAAATGGACAAACAATATTCATATACAGATTTTATGAAAGCAATGGGACAAACAGGGAAAGAAAGCTCTGCAGAAAAGTTGTTAAACGAGATTTATCTTGATATGTTTTTAAATGTTGTCCACCGGGAGCAGAGAAGTTTTCGGCTAATGGGTTTAATTGACGAGGCATTGGATCGCAAGGATAAAGAAGCATTTAACGAGTACACGAACGTGTTACTTCATCTGAAAAATTAAGTTGCTAATGGGCCGGGAATTCGTGAGGAATTAATAGTTAATATATGTTGAGGATGGGGCTGAGATAATCTAATCATGCCCCCAAAAAGTGAGATTGCGATATGCAATCTCACTTTTTGCATTTAATTTGGGTAAATGTCTTTCAAAAAAGTAGTTCGGAGATAAGGCGGCGAACTTAATAAAAACAACGGCTATGAAGAAAATATAAAAATAAAGCAGTTCAAATTTTACAATGAGTGAAATTTGAACTGCTTTTAGTTTTGATAAAAAGTCTATTCTTTTGATGTTAAAAAACTAACATTCTTATATTTTTGCAAGATAAAATGTAGCTTTTTCTGTAAAAGAGGGTAGTAATAGATAGGAAGAGATTTTTACCACTAAATCGTTGATACGACAAAGGTTGAACCTACTCTGAAAATTTATTTTAAAAACGTATGTTCGTTTTAATAGTGTTAGAAAAATGATTATGTTAAACTAAATTTAATAAGAATACGGGAGGCATACATATGGAACAAATTTTTGATTTACAATCTCCGTATGAGCCAGCAGGGGATCAAATAGAAGCAATAAAAGAGCTAGTAAAAGGAGTAAATGAGGGCAAAAAGCATCAAACATTACTAGGGGCCACAGGTACTGGTAAAACCTTTACTATTTCAAACGTAATCCAACAAATTAATAAACCAACCCTTGTCATGGCCCATAACAAGACACTTGCAGGGCAGCTATATAGTGAGTTCAAGGAATTCTTTCCTAACAATGCAGTAGAATACTTTGTCAGCTATTATGACTACTTTCAACCAGAGGCATATGTGCCACAAACGGATACGTATATAGAAAAAGATTCTAGCATTAATGAAGAAATTGATAAATTGCGACATTCAGCCACTTCTTCATTATTCGAACGTAAGGATGTCATTATTATCGCTTCTGTTTCCTGTATTTATGGACTCGGAAATCCAGAGGAATATAAAGAAATGGTTGTGTCACTAAGAGTTGGCATGGAAATTGATCGAAACCAGCTATTAAGAAAGCTAGTGGATGTGCAATATGAACGAAACGATATTAATTTTACTCGTGGAACATTTCGAGTTCGTGGAGATGTAGTGGAAATTTTCCCTGCCTCTCGTGATGAGAGATGTCTAAGGGTAGAATTTTTTGGTGATGAAATAGATCGGATTCGAGAAGTGGATGCGTTAACAGGAGAAATATTGGGTGAACGGGATCATGTAGCTATTTTCCCAGCATCCCACTTCGTAACACGAGAAGAAAAGATGAAAATAGCCATAAATAATATTCGTCAGGAATTAGAGGAGCAGCTTACTATTCTTCGAAGTGAGGATAAATTGTTAGAAGCTCAAAGACTCGAGCAGCGAACGAATTATGATTTAGAAATGATGGAGGAAATGGGCTTCTGTTCAGGGATCGAAAATTACTCGCGCCACTTGACGTTAAGACAAGCGGGAGCAACCCCTTATACATTATTAGATTATTTTCCGAAGGATTTCTTACTGGTAGTAGATGAAAGCCACGTTTCATTACCACAGGTTAGAGGAATGTTTAATGGAGACCAGGCGCGGAAATCTGTGCTAGTAAATCATGGTTTCCGGTTACCTTCTGCATTAGATAACCGTCCGCTCACTTTCCAGGAATTTGAGGGGCATGTGAACCAGGCTATTTATGTATCCGCAACTCCGGGACCATACGAATTAGAGCATACACCAGAAATGGTCGAGCAGATTATCCGACCTACGGGATTATTAGATCCTATTATTACAGTGAAGCCGATTGAAGGACAAATAGATGATTTAATTAATGAAATATATGAACGATCTGCTAAGAATGAACGAGTCTTAATAACAACTTTAACAAAGAAAATGTCCGAGGATTTAACGGATTACTTAAAGGAAATTGGTATAAAAGTACAATATCTGCACTCAGAGATAAAAACATTAGAGCGAATTGAGATTATTCGAGAGCTTCGTTTAGGAACGTATGATGTCCTGATAGGAATTAACCTATTGCGAGAAGGATTAGACTTACCTGAGGTTTCACTGGTCGCTATTTTGGATGCGGATAAAGAAGGCTTCCTACGTTCAGAGCGTTCATTAATACAAACTATTGGGCGAGCTGCCCGAAACTCTAACGGTGAAGTTATTATGTATGCCGATAAAATGACAGATTCTATGACAAAGGCCATTAGTGAAACGAAGCGTCGTCGTACCATTCAAATGGAATATAACGAAAAGCATGGCATCACACCTAAAACGATTGAGAAGAAAATTAGAGAAGTAATACGAGCCTCTCAAGTGGCGGAAGACGAAGAAAGCTATGTACAGCAATTAACTAGCGGAAAAGTCTTAACGAAGGAAGAAAAGGGTAAACTATTAGACAAACTCGAAAAAGAGATGAAAGATGCTGCAAAAGCGCTTAACTTTGAACGAGCTGCTGAATTACGTGACGCAATTCTAGAGCTCAAGCTGGAAGGATGATGATTGGTGAAAAACCAAGAAATTAATATTCAAGGTGCTCGAACAAATAATTTAAAAGATATAAGTATTAAAATACCAAGAGATAAGCTTGTCGTCATGACAGGTTTATCTGGTTCTGGTAAGTCATCATTAGCTTTTGATACGATCTATGCGGAAGGGCAAAGACGTTATGTCGAATCCTTGTCAGCCTATGCAAGACAATTTCTTGGCCAAATGGATAAGCCAGATGTGGATTCTATAGAGGGTCTGTCTCCTGCTATTTCAATCGATCAAAAAACAACAAGTAAGAATCCAAGATCTACTGTCGCAACAGTTACGGAAATTTATGATTATATGCGATTATTATATGCTCGCGTAGGGAAACCGATTTGTCCAAAACATGGGATAGAGATTTCCTCCCAAACAATCGAGCAAATGGTTGATAGACTCATTGAATATCCGGAAAGAACAAAAATGCAAATTCTTGCCCCGATTGTTTCTGGACGCAAAGGGACACATGTGAAATTGCTTGAGGACATGAAAAAGCAAGGATACGTACGTGTTCGCATTAATGGAGATTTAATAGACTTAGATGACGATATAACTTTAGACAAAAATAAGAAGCATAATATTGAAGTAGTCATCGACCGAATTGTTATAAAAGAAGGGATTGCTGCACGAATAAGCGATTCCTTAGAATCCGCATTGAGACTTGGAGATGGACGAGTTTTAATAGATGTAATGGAGCAAGAGGAGCTGCTATTTAGTGAGCATCATGCATGTCCAATTTGTGGTTTTTCGATTGGAGAGCTAGAGCCTAGAATGTTTTCATTTAACAGTCCATTTGGTGCATGTAACGATTGTGATGGATTAGGTGTCAAATTAGAGGTTGACCCGGATATAGTCGTTCCAGATAAAAGCTTAACTTTAGAAGAAGGCGCCATTGTCGCATGGCAGCCAACTAGCTCTCAATATTATCCGAAGCTACTAGAGGCAGTGTGCAAGCATTACAAAATAAAAATGAATGTACCAGTCGAAAAGTTACCAATTGATCAATGGAACAAAATTATGTACGGTTCGGGTAAGGACAAAATTCGTTTCCGTTACCAAAACGAATACGGCCAAATGAGAGATAATCTAATTCAATTTGAAGGCGTGCTTGCAAATATAGAAAGACGTTATAGAGATACATCTTCCAACTACACACGTGAACAAATGGAAAAGTATATGGCAGAGCATGACTGTCCTACTTGTAAGGGATATCGTTTAAAAGAAGAAACAATGGCCGTAAAAGTGGATTCTATGCATATCGGGCAAGTATCTGAGTTTTCCATCGAAGAAGCATATAAGTTCTTTAAGGAATTAAAGCTATCAGAGAAGGATATGCAAATAGCTCGACTAGTTTTAAGAGAAATTGATGAACGTCTGAGCTTCCTTGATAATGTAGGGTTAAATTACCTGACGCTTAATCGCGCATCTGGAACATTATCTGGGGGTGAGGCTCAACGCATTCGATTAGCAACTCAAATAGGCTCAAGGCTTACGGGTGTACTTTATATTCTGGATGAGCCTTCTATTGGTCTCCACCAAAGGGACAATGATCGCTTAGTTGCAACACTCAAGGATATGAGAGATATAGGAAATACGTTAATCGTAGTTGAGCACGATGAGGACACGATGATGGCAGCAGACTATTTAATCGATGTGGGACCAGGTGCTGGTGTCCACGGTGGGGAAATTGTTGCAGCTGGAACACCAGAGGAAGTAATGAAAGATAGTAATTCACTAACTGGACAATACTTAAGTGGTAAAAAGTATATTCCGCTACCTATTGAACGAAGAAAGCCAGATGGTCGTTATATCAAGATTAAAGGTGCTACTGAAAATAACCTGAAGAATGTGAGTGTCGATATCCCGTTAGGAGTATTTACAGCAGTCACAGGGGTATCCGGATCAGGAAAAAGTACATTGGTGAATGAGATTCTTTATAAATCATTGGCACATCAAATTAATCGAGCTAGAACGAAGCCAGGTGCACATAAAACAATAGAAGGAATTGAAATGCTTGATAAGGTAATTGAAATCGATCAGTCTCCTATTGGGCGCACTCCTCGTTCGAATCCTGCAACTTATACAGGGGTATTTGACGATATAAGAGATCTCTTTGCCTCAACAAACGAGGCGAAAATTCGAGGATATAAAAAGGGGCGCTTTAGCTTCAATATAAAAGGTGGACGTTGTGAAGCCTGTCGCGGAGACGGTATTATCAAAATAGAGATGCACTTTTTACCAGATGTCTATGTACCTTGTGAGGTTTGTCATGGAAAACGATACAACCGGGAAACACTTGAAGTATTGTATAAAGGAAAAAGTATTGCAGACATTTTGAAGATGACGGTTGAGGATGCTTTAGCATTCTTTGAAAATCATCCAAAAATAAGTCGCAAGATCCAAACAATCTTTGATGTAGGTTTGGGATACATGGAGCTGGGACAACCAGCTACTACTCTTTCAGGTGGAGAAGCACAACGAGTGAAGCTAGCATCGGAGCTGCATAAGCGTTCTAATGGTAAGTCATTTTATATTCTAGACGAACCAACTACTGGATTACATGTAGATGATATAGCGAGACTGCTTGGCGTGTTACAACGCTTAGTTGAAAATGGAGACACAGTTTTAGTGATTGAGCATAACCTAGATGTGATTAAGACGGCAGATCACTTAATCGATTTGGGGCCTGAGGGTGGAGACAAGGGCGGAACCATTTTAGCAACAGGGACACCCGAGAAAATTGCAGAAGCAAAAGGCTCTTATACTGGAAACTATTTAAAGCCTATTTTAGAGCGAGATCGTAAAAGAATGGAAGAAGGCATTAATAAAGCAACAACAAAAAGTTAAAGCCTAAAAAAACGTAAGTGAAACCTTTTGGCTCACAGAACGTATAACTAGTAGGAAGATATTTGTAATATACTTTTAAATTTATGAGGAGGCCTTTAACTATGCAAGAAGAGCGTAAACGTATTTTGGATATGGTTGAAAACGGCACGATTACTGCACAGGAAGCACTGGCACTTTTAGAAGAGCTAGGTAAGCAAGCAACAATTGTAACTCCCCAAGTAAATACTCAAAAGTTTGAAGAAGAGAAAAAAACAGAGCAAGTCAAACAAGGTAGCGCAGATTTTATCGAGGACTTAAAACGTGATTTTACAATGGTAGGAGATCGTTTTATGCAGTTCATGCAAGGGACTGTAGATAAAATGAAGGATTTCGAGTTTGAAATGAAATTCAATGATCCTGTTACTTTTGAAGAGAAGTTTGTAAAACAAGATGTGCAATTTGACGATATCTCGATTAACCTTACAAATGGTAAAGTGAACATCTTTCCATCGGAGGAGCCATTTGCTCATGCTACGGTGAAAGTCAAATCCTTTAAGAACTCTACAGAGGAAGAGGCAAGAAAGAGATTCCAAGAAGAGTTTATATTTACTACTGAAGGAAACAAGCTACGCGTTTATAGCGATATGAAAACTATTTCCGTACAAGTAGCTTTGTTTGTTCCAGAAAAAGAGTATAACCATATTTCTGCTCGTTTGTTTAACGGTGATTTTGTAGCACAAAATCTAGAGGCTAATACATTCAAGATTAAAACAACAAATGGTAAGGTTGAATTAGAAAACAGTAAGTTCCATCGTGCAGATATAGAAACAGTAAATGGCTCTGTTCAGCTTCAACATGTCGAAGGTGATACTGTAGAAGTAGAAACAATGAATGGCCGCATTTATGTAGATGGTAAACTGAAGGAAATTGAAGGTTCATCCGTTAGTGGACATGTTATTTTAACAACGAAAGACAAAGAGGCTCGTAAAATTGAAGGGACAGCTGTAGCTGGCACGGTAGAAATCTATGTGCCTAAAGATATTTCCTTAAAAGGTGAGACTACTACTCAGCTAGGTCGTATCGATGTACAGCTTACAGATGTAACTCAAATAAACCAGTCAGAGCAAGTGCTCAATAAACGTGTTGCTTTCACAAAGGTTGTTGACTCTGAAAAAGAGCCGTTAAGAATATATGGAGACGCTAAAACAGGATCCGTAGTAGTAAGATATACAACAGAAGCATAAAAAAGAAAGACCAAATCGATTAGGATTTGGTCTTTAGACTGTAGATAAACGCCATGAATTTGGTGCTTGCCTACAGTTTTTTTCTTTTAAATTGAGATAAAGATAGAAATGTTGATTTTCGTTGTGAGCGGACGCTTTCCGCGAGCACGGCTTAGGCCAACAGGATGTTGGTCAGGAAAACGTTGTCACACGATGTGACGACCTTAGTTTTCCCTCCTTGAAACTCCCTCGCTGCGCTCAGTCCAGGGTCTTCAGCTCGCGCTATTCCCGCTGGAGTCGCCGCTCTCCACTCCAATCGACAGTGCTTACTAATTAAAAAATGACTCTCTTTACCAAGGAAGCTAGTCCAATAATAACTTGAAGAATTCTAATATTATTTAGAGCTTCTTATAACTTTAAAAGATAAACTCGATAAAATAAACGACACAGCTATAAGCCCTGGGGTTACAACAAAAATGGTTAATAGGTCAGTTTGGACATTCCAAGGCACAAAAGCATTCCAAAATAAGCCCATAAGTCTCCAAAGTATGGTGAAAATAAATATGGTAAATACAAAATAGATAATCTTTGCTACTACTTGATTCAACTTATCTAACCCCCCTTTGTTAAGAATGAATACTATAATAGGAATTCAAAATACAGGGATTAATAGCTGAATACCCTAAATGGCATGGAAAAATTAAAATAAATATTCGATTTAGTCAATTGTAGCATTATCAAAAGGTATTGATTCACCATTCACTGTTACATCTAATACATCATGCTTCGGGTCTGATGTAAAATAATAGGTATGCTGCTTAACAACATCATCCAGATTAGTTACATTGAACTGTATAGTGACTATATCTCCTTGAATATCTAAATCTGACTCAACATTTCCGCTTGAATGAAAAACAATATATTTACCCTCTGCATCATTGGTGATGGATTGAAGGGTTAAGCTGGAGTCCACTTTGTCTTGCACATGATCCGGAACACTTTCAATTTCACTAAAGCTCAATGTGGATGAACTACAAGCAGTTAAAATCAAACTGACTAAAAATCCTAATACTAATAGTTTCTTCAAACCATTCACTCCCTCAGTCTTTTAATTATATACGACCTTAAGTAAATATAAGTTCCATGTATAGATAAATTTTCCATATGCTCAATCGCTAATCTCTATTGTTAGAAACCAACTAATAATAAGTGGAAATTTTAAAAAAGCATTGCTGAGCGGCACATAGGCTGAACAAAGAAGAGGTATAGGGAGCACCCCTATACCTCTTCTAATTGAAACTTTTTAACCCAAAGTTTTATGCCTGTTGCAATTCCAGTAGCACATTTTAAACGGTAATCATCCGTTTGTAGTAGTCTTGCTTCCTCTTGGTTAGTCATGAATCCGCATTCCACTAGAACAGCTGGCATGTTCGTATCTCGTAAAACAGCTAGATCCTTCTTTTTAACCCCTCGATCTTTCCTTTCCACAGCGGTGCAGAGAGATTCCTGAATATGCTTGGCAAGTATGACAGAATCGGCAGAAGGCTTTGTGTAAGTGAAGGTTTCTATACCATTAACATCGTTCCAGTTTGAACCATAAGCATTAGCATGGACGGAGATAAAGGCTTGCACTTTTAATTTGTTGGCAAGGGAGGTTCGTTCTCGTAAAGGCACGTCTTTCTCGTCAGAATGACTAAAAATTACTATTATTCCGAAGCGATCTAGCTCCTTCTTTATTAATCTCGTGACTGTGCTGTTAAACTCATATTCCTTCATCTTTCCATCTGGCGTTCTTTTTCCTGCGGTGTTAGGGCCATGACCTGCATCTAAAATAATCTTCATTAAACTTCCTCCTTTTAATTAATAAATAGGTAGAGAAAAGATAAATGGATACTAATTAAATGTTTATTCATGCTAAAATAAGAACTAAGTTTATCAGAGGTTAAAGGAGTGGGAAATGTGTCTCATGTGACGAGTAAAGATATACAAGAGAAATTTAATTTGTCCTTAGTTAGCGGACAAGAGGGTATTGGACGACACATTTCTATCAGTGATATTTCAAGACCTGGTATAGAAATGGCTGGTTACTTTATGCACTATCCTTCCGATCGAATTCAGCTATTGGGGAAAACAGAGGTTTCTTTTTTTGAATTACTAAAGCCGAAAGAGAGAACAGATCGGATGACGAAGCTTTGTGCACAGGATACACCAGTTATTATTGTTGCCCATGGCATGGAAGTTCCTAATGAGCTAATTATAGCATCTAACGAGAAATCAGTCCCTGTTCTTACTACTAGTATGCCGACCACTAGATTCTCAAGCTTGCTGACAAATTATTTGGAGAGTATGCTAGCTCCGACTACTGCCGTTCATGGAGTATTGGTTGATATTTACGGAGTAGGTGTATTGATCACAGGAAAAAGTGGTGTAGGTAAGAGCGAAACGGCACTTGAATTAGTGAAGAGGGGCCACCGATTAGTAGCCGATGATTGCGTGGAAATTAGGCAGGAGGGCGAGGACACTTTAGTAGGAAGTGCTCCAAAGTTAATAGAGCATCTTTTGGAAATTCGTGGATTAGGTATAATAGATATTATGACGTTGTTTGGCGCTAGTGCCATTCGCAGCTATAAGCGAATTACGCTTGTGATTGAGCTAGAAATCTGGGATGAAAAGAAAAGCTATGACAGACTAGGTCTCGAGGAAGAGAAGATGGAGATTATCAACACCGCAGTGACTAAACTCACAGTGCCAGTCCGTCCTGGGCGAAACTTAGCAGTTATCATCGAGGTTGCAGCTATGAATCACCGATTGAAAAGAATGGGTGTAAATGCAGCGGAGGATTTTGCAAAGCGGCTAGATGATGTAATAAGCCAAAATGGAGAATTTTAAATGATGTACATAGTGGAAAGGAGTTTTTATGAATATTCTACAAGCAATTGACCCGGTCGCTTTTTCCTTAGGGCCGCTAGAAGTAAGATGGTACGGAATAATTATTGCGTTTGGAATTGTGCTTGCTTTTATAGTCGGGCAGCGTGAAATGGTGAAAAGAGGGTTTCACCCTGATTATTTAACTGATTTACTAATTTGGGCCGTTCCAATCGCTATTATTAGTGCACGTATTTACTATGTAATTTTTAAATGGGATATCTATAGTCAGCACCCGGAGAATATTATAAAAATATGGGAGGGTGGAATAGCGATTCATGGTGCCTTAATTGGATCGTTTTTAACCGCTTACTTCTTTACGAAAAAAAGAAAGAGCTCATTTTGGAAGGTTACGGACATATTAGCTCCAAGTATTCTAATCGGTCAGCTAGTCGGTCGTTGGGGTAACTTTATGAACCAGGAGGCACATGGAGGAGAGGTAACAAGAACCTTCTTAGAAAATCTATTCCTTCCTAATTGGATCATAGAGCAAATGTATATCGACGGAAAGTATTATCACCCAACGTTCCTTTATGAGTCTGTTTGGAACCTGATTGGTGTCATTATTCTATTGCTGCTTCGTAAGGTAAACCTTCGCCGTGGAGAGATGTTCCTCTTCTATTTAACGTGGTATTCGGTGGGACGTTTCTTTATTGAGGGAATGCGTACGGATAGTCTTTATTTAATAGGAGATTTGCGTACTGCACAAGTAGTATCACTAGTGACGATTGCAGTCGCGGTTATTATATTTATTTATAGAAGAAAAATGGTTAAGCCAGTGGTGCGTTATCAAGATAAGTAAGAAAGATGGGATCGAGTATGGAAATGGGAACTCTTAAAAGGGGATTGTCCGCTGGTCTAAAGACAACATGGACATTAAGCAAGGTTATCTTTCCAATTACATTAATCGTAGTTATTTTGCAATATACGCCTGTTTTGCCGTGGATTATACAATTTATAGAACCATTTATGGGTTTGATTGGCTTGCGAGGGGAAGCGGCTATTCCTCTTGTTTTAGGTAATGCCTTAAATCTGTATGCAGGTATAGCAGGAATTTTGTCATTAGAGTTAACTGTAAAAGAAGTATTTATATTAGCAACCATGTTATCGTTCTCCCACAATATTTTCATTGAAACAGGAGTGGCACTAAAGGTTGGAGTGAAGCTGTGGGTCGTATTACTCGTCCGTTTTGGGCTTGCAATAGTTTCGGCAGTTATTATTAACCTAGTGTGGCAGGGCGGAGGCGAAGTGGCTAAGTATGGAGTAGTTACAGCTACGCAAAGTGTACCAGATGGCTGGCTTGAGATCATATTACTTGGTCTTCAAAAGGCTACCTTTGGTGTGTTGCAGCTTGCGCTAATCGTCATCCCACTAATGGTGATTATTCAATTCTTAAAAGATCGAAACTATTTACAAAAGTTTTCAGAGAAGCTTGCACCATTCACAAAAGTAATTGGGGTGCAGCCAAATGCATCTATGACTCTAGTGGCTGGTCTAGTTATTGGTCTGGCTTATGGTGCCGGAGTAATGATTCAGGCAGTTCAGGAGGACGGTGTTAGTAAGAAGGATGCGACATTAGCCTTTATCTTCCTAGTAGCCTGTCATGCCGTAGTAGAGGATACGTTAATCTTTGTTCCATTAGGTATTCCAATTTTACCGCTCTTGCTCATTCGACTAATCACGGCTTTTGTCTTGACGATTATTGTCGCTTATATTTGGCGTAAATCAGAACAGAAAAAAACCAAGGAAGTGCTTACGACATGAACGAAGTAACATACAAGGCTTTGCTTTTTGATTTTGATGGCACGTTATTAGATACCAATGAGCTCATTATTGAAAGTTATTTACATATTTTAGGAGATAAATTTCCTGGGAAATATGATCGAGACTCAGTCATTCCTTTCTTAGGACCGTCCCTTCAGGAAACCTGTGAAGCGATTGATCCTACGCAAACTGATTCGCTCATTTTGTCATACAGAGAATGGAACTTGGAGCATCATGACCAAATGGTTGCACCATTCGATGGAGTTGTCGAAACGCTTCATAAATTAAAGAATGACGGCTATAAGCTAGCAATCGTTTCGACTAAAAGAAGAGAAATGATTGATAGAGGACTTCAGCTGATGGGGTGTCAGTCATTATTTGACACGATTGTTGGATTGGAAGATGTTTCTCGTACAAAGCCAGATCCAGAACCAATATTACTTGCTTTAGAGCATTTGAATGTCTCAAAAGAGGATGCCCTTATGATAGGAGATAATTTTCATGATATAGTGGGCGGACAAAATGCTGGAGTTGATACAGCTGGGGTCGCTTGGTCTATAAAAGGCGAGGATTTCTTGTCCACATACAATCCAACGTACATGCTCCATCATATAAATGACTTACTTTCTATTAAAAAAGGACAGCTGCTATGAGGAAAACCGAGAGATTTCCTGTAAAAGGTGCGAATTCACTTTGGCATGTATACGATACCGTGCCGTTTTGGAAGGTCATTAAAAACTTTATTTTTATTCAAGCTGCGAGATATTCTCCTTTCTTAAGCTGGAAAAACTTTTTTTACCGTACCTTTCTTCGTATGGAGGTCGGCAAAGAAACCTCCTTTGCTTTAATGGTCATGGTCGATGTGATGTTCCCTGAAAGGATTAAAGTGGGGAACAATACGATTATCGGCTATAACACAACGATTTTAGCACATGAATATTTAATCAATGAATACCGAATAGGTGATGTTATTATCGGAGATCGTGTTTTAATAGGTGCGAATTCTACGATTTTGCCTGGAGTAACAATCGGTAACGATGCCATTATTTCTGCGGCAACATTAGTAAATGCGGACGTACCAGAGGGCTGCTTTGTTGGAGGCAATCCGATGCGCATTATCTATACAAAGGAAGAAATGCTAGAGCGCAATGCAAAATAAGTATGAACTAAAACTGTACGACTATTTGTTAGCTACTAACTAACATGGTCGTCAGTTTTTTTGTGCGAATCAAAATACTTGATTAATTATTTTAATAAATTATAATTGACGAATCAACAGTTGACTGGTCAAGAGTTCAGTCTGTTAGGAGTGGAAAGATGGCTAAGTCCTTTAAAGAAATAAAACAAACATTACTTATGCTTAAAAGTTTGGATAGGCGCATAGCTCAAAACTTTGAAAAGAAGACAGGTATTAGCCTAACTAGATATGAAATGCTGAACACCATATTTGAACGCGCACAGCTTTCCCAAATAGAGCTACAGCAAACGTTGAAAATAGATCAAGGGGCAATCACAAGACATTTAAAAATACTTGAAGAGAAAAACTTTGTCGTTCGCAATCGTAATAAGCAAAATAATAGAGAAGTCATTGTCCAAATCACGGAAACTGGTATCGCTACTTTGGAAGACTGTGATTTAGGTAAAAATGAATTCATAGACGAATTATTTAATGGATTTACCGATCAAGAGATTCAACAGCTTCAAACACTAGTCAAGAAATTGATTGATAACACGAACTAAAAAAATCATTAAAATTTGAAAAGGGGTTTTTTATATGCAAAAAACACATACAACAATCGACCAATTGATTCATGAAAGAAAATCAGTTCGTAAATATAAAGAAAATGTCATTATTCCACATGAGGATCTACAAACTTTGTTACAAAAAGCAATTACTGCACCTTCCTCAAGTAATATGCAGCCATGGCGCTTTATCGTTATTGAGGACCAGCAGGTTAAAAAGGAATTGCGCCCAATCGCTAATAATCAAGAACAAGTAGAGACATCATCGGCTATTATCGCTGTACTCGGTGACCTAGAAATGTACAAGAATACAGAAAAAATTTATAATACAAATTTTGAAAAGGGCTATATGAGTAGAGAAATAGCTAATTTCATGATAGAAAGCTCACTTTCTTTATACGGTAATCTTCCTGAAGAAGTCATGAAAAATATTGTTCACTTTGATGCGGGACTTATATCCATGCAAATCATGCTATTAGCGAAGGACATGGGCTATGACACAGTTCCAATGGGCGGATTTGACAAAGTGAAATTTGCGGAGAAATTTAATTTACCTCAAAATGAAATCCCTATTTTACTTATTGCAATTGGTGAAGCAGCAGCTCCTGCTTATGGATCTTCACGTCTTCCTGTTGAACAAATAGTAAGATATATTTAAACAAAAAGAGGGCAGCGCAAAGCCGGCCGCATAAGAAAAAACAGTTTCAATTTTACTTATTGTAAGATTGGAACTGTTTTTTTTGTAGTTTTAAGCTAATCTCTTGTAAAAATTATGATTGCACCAGCTAAAAAAACACCTATTAAAATTATTAGTAAAAGACTAAAAACTGAGTGATTTGAAAAATACCTAATAAAAACAATAGGTGTGCCAATCATAGCCAAAATGGAAACAAACTTCATATAGCGGACAACTTTTGGGGAAACCTCAGGTTCTTCTTCGTATATCCAGCGTTTTCCCCATAAAAAGCTTTCTTTAGGGTAGTTATATGTCCAAATGAAGAAGGCATAAAGCGGTATCATAAAGACTATTAAGATGAAGATTTCGCCTATCATTTTGTTTTCCCCCCGGACAATAAAAGAATATAGTTCACCCAAACTAAACTTTGGTTTTACTTTAATACGGTTGAGAATAGTTCAGGTTCCAAATTTAGATGAATTTTACATAAAATGAATGAAACCCTGGGGATAAGTAAAAGTATTTGGAGGAATGCGGTGAAAATGTCCGGGACGAGGAAAAGTGTTGCGTCAAAATAGAAAGTGTTGCGCCAAATTCAAAAGTATTGCGGAAAACGGGTTAAGTGTTGCGCGAAATTCAAAAGTGTTGCGCGAAATTCAAAAGTATTGCAGATCACCCGCTAACTGTGCTCCAAGCGCTGAACCTGCTGGGGAGTGGTTGAGTGAATTAAAAGAGCTCTGAAATCTATAAGCTTATGAAGTTGACGAATAGTCTGAAATAGTATAAAATTTATTTAATTTATTATATTAGCACTCTACTACAGTGAAGTGAATTAGGGGTGGGACAATGAGTAAAATTCAAATGTTTGAGAAGCCGCTTGGTATGCGAGATTCGTTCCCAGAGGTTAATGAGCAAAAAGAGTACATAAGATCCGTCGCGAGAGAGTTTATTCGCACCAAAGGATATGATTTTATAAAAACACCATCGGTCGAGTATTTTGAGACGATTGGAAAGGCGTCGGCAATTGATGAGTCCTCATTATTTAAATTGGTGGATAACCAAGGAGAGATGCTCGTTTTACGACCTGATATGACGACTCCTATTGCTAGAATAGCAGCGTCCAAGCTATTAAAAGAAAAGAATCCGCTTCGTCTTGCGTATTATGCAAATGTCTTTCGTGCGCAACAACGGGAGGGTGGAAGGCCAGCGGAATTTGAGCAGCTGGGCTTAGAGCTGATTGGTGATTTTAGTCCTTACGGAGACAGCGAGATTATTTATACGGCTGTAGAGCTCATTAAAGCGTTAGGCGTGGAACATTTTCAAATTACGATTGGTCACGCTGGGCTTTTGACAGCTATTCTTTCCAATAATACAAACAAGTCGAAGCAGGTAGAAACGCTAAGAATGCTCCTAGTCGAAAAGAATTTTGTAGGATTTATGAAAATGCTGGATGACTTAGAGCTATCCGCTATTCAACAAGAGAATTTGACTATGCTGGTGGATCATACGATGGCAGCGAAATCCGTGGAAGATTTTAGACAGCTTTTGACAAACGAGCAGCAATATCTAGTGGATCAGATTATACAGCTCCAGCAGCTATTAGAGCTTCAGCTGAGTGATCCCTCTATTTATTCCTTCGACTTTTCATTAGCAAGCCATATGAGCTATTACACAGGTATGCTGTTTGAGATTCATGCTGCCGGCAGTGGCTTTCCTCTTGGAAATGGTGGAAGGTATGACGAGCTATTTAAGGAATTTGAACAAAATGTAGGGGCAACCGGCTTTGGATTAAGAGTAGATCGGCTGCTAGAGGTTCTCCCTAAAAAAGAGAAAAATGAAAAACATACACTTATTTTATTTGATAAAGGCTCCTTCCTAAAAGCTAATGTTCTAGCAGAGGCAAGACGTAGTATTGGGGAGCGCGTAACGCTTCAATATGAGGGCAGTGTCCATGATTTAGAGGCCTACCAATATAGCTTTCAGGAAATAATTAAGGTAGTAGAAGGTGGTTTTGCAGGTGAATGAATTAACGATTGCGATGCCGAAAGGGCGCATTTTCGAGGAAGCCTATCAACTATTTGTCGAAGCAGGGTTTAATTTACCAGCTGAAATTAGCGATTCTCGCAAGCTGATCGTAGAAGCGCCGGATGAGCGTATCCAGTTCATCCTAGCGAAGCCAATGGATGTCCCGGTTTACGTGGAGCACGGGGTTGCTGATATTGGAATAGCTGGCAAGGACGTTTTACTGGAGCAGCATCGAGATGTGCATGAATTATTAGATTTACATATTAGTAATTGCTATATTGCAACAGCAGGGCTGCCGAATACGGTGATGAATGAGA
Source organism: uncultured Psychrobacillus sp. (assembly GCF_938022135.1). Classification (NCBI taxonomy): domain Bacteria; kingdom Bacillati; phylum Bacillota; class Bacilli; order Caryophanales; family Bacillaceae; genus Psychrobacillus; species uncultured Psychrobacillus sp. Next base: position 139,904 of record NZ_CALIED010000020.1, on the reverse strand, counting down.
TCGCCCCTCGTGTTGCAACTAAATATCCAACAATAGCTACTAATTTCTATAAGGAAAAAGGGGAGCAGGTGGAAATCATTGAGCTGAACGGTTCGATAGAGCTGGCTCCAATGATTGGCCTAGCCGACCGGATCGTGGATATCGTGTCGACAGGACAAACGCTAAAAGAAAACGGCTTAGTGGAATATGAAAGGATTGTGGATATATCCTCTCGACTAATCGTGAATCCTGTAAGCTATCGTGTAAAAAGTGAGCGGATTCGAGAGTTCGTTGCCAAGCTAAATAAAGAACTTCAAAAAAGGTAGGTAATACCATGATGAAAATAGAGAAGCTTACAGAAAGCATCACATTACAGCGCTCTGTGGAGCAGGCTAATATGACTCACTTCACAACCGTTCGAGAGGTTATTTCAGAGGTACAAGCAAATGGAGACCAAGCGTTACTCGCCTATACAGAAAAGTGGGATGGAGTTACGCTTTCCAGTCTGAGGGTGTCAGAGGAAGAGATGGAGGACGCGTTCATCGGCTTTGATCCTCAGCTGATAGAGGATTTGAAGGAAGCAGCGAATAATATTCGTACATTTCATGAGAAGCAGGCGAGACAAAATATTGAATTGGCTCTAGAGAAAAACTCGTTTATTCAATATAGAATCTCACCATTAGATGCAGTCGGCTTATATGTGCCAGGTGGGACAGCGGCATATCCATCGTCCGTACTCATGAATGCGATTCCAGCCATTGTCGCAGGTGTAACTCGAGTAGTTATCGTATCGCCACCTTCTAAGGATGGCAGGCTTCCTGCTTCGGTTCTAGTCGCAGCAAAAATAGCTGGAATAACAGAAATCTATAAGGTAGGAGGCGCTCAAGCGATTGCGGCGCTGGCTTACGGAACAGAATCCATTCAACCTGTGGATAAAATAACTGGACCAGGTAACAGTTATGTGGCACTTGCGAAACGAGAAGTGTTTGGCAAGGTGGCAATCGATATGATTGCTGGGCCAAGTGAAATAGCGATTATTGCCGATGATACTGCCTATGCAGATGAGGTAGCAGCCGATTTATTGGCACAGGCGGAGCATGATGCCTTTGCGAGTTCGGTTTTAATTACCACTAGTGAGCGTTTAGCCAAGCAGGTCTCCATAGAAGTAGAGAGACAGCTACAGCAGCTTCCTCGTGAAGAAATTGCACGGGCCTCTATAGAAAACTACGGTCGTATCTATTTGGCACAATCACTTCAAGAGGCAGTCAAGGCAACAAATGAGCTGGCCCCTGAGCATTTAGAAATTATTACGGAAAATGCAAAAGAGCTGAGTGAGCAGATCAAGCACGCTGGAGCTATATTCATCGGTCGATATAGCAGTGAGCCAGTTGGCGACTATTTTGCCGGTACGAACCATGTGCTTCCAACGAACAGTACGGCTCGTTTTTCAAGTGGCTTAAATGTAGACGATTTTGTAAAGAAAACGAGTGTCGTGTATTATTCGGAGGAAATGTGGCAGGAGCAATATCCTAAAATCGCTCGTTTGGCTAGACTCGAGCAATTAGAGGGACACGCTCGATCTGTCGAATCAAGAAGCTGGGAGAAGGGGAATGCAAAATGAAACCAAATCGAATTGCTAAAATAGATAGAATGACCAACGAAACAAAGGTTTATGTAGATATTAATCTGGATGGAGAGGGCAAGGCGGATATTGAGACTGGCGTTCCTTTTATGGATCATATGCTGGACCTGTTTACGAAGCATGGCCTGTTCGATGCCACGATTAAAGCAAATGGCGATACACATATAGACGACCACCACACAACGGAAGATATCGGTATTGTATTAGGGCAAGCAGTAAAAGAGGCACTAGGAGACAAAAAGAGTATCAAACGCTATGGAAATGCGTTTGTTCCAATGGATGATGCATTAGCCCAGGTTGTAATTGACATTTCAAACAGACCTCATTTAGAGTTCAGGGCACAGTTTCCGACACAAAAGGTAGGGAACTTTGATACAGAGCTGGTTCACGAATTTCTTTGGAAATTTGCATTAGAGGCTCGTATGAACGTCCATGTCATCGTACATTACGGAGCAAATACCCACCATATGATCGAAGCGATTTTCAAGGCACTAGCTCGAGCGATCGACGATGCCATTACAATAGATGATCGAGTGAAGGGTGTTCCTTCTACAAAGGGTCTACTTACATAAGGAGGAATTTCATGAGCTCAATACAAGTATATCCCGCAATCGATATGAAGGGCGGTAAATGTGTACGCCTGTATCAAGGGGATTATGAACAAGAAACTATATATGGAGACTCTCCATTTGATATGGCAAAAAAGTTTGTCGATGAAGGGGCAGCCTGGATTCATTTGGTTGATCTAGACGGGGCAAAGGATGGCGAAAAGATTCATGCCAAGGAGGTCATCCGTATTGCGAAAGAGCTACCGGTTAACGTTCAAATAGGCGGAGGAATACGATCTAGCGAGGATGTGAGCTACTATCTTGATCACGGGGTCAATCGTGTCATTATAGGTAGTCTTGCCATTTCACAGCCAGAGCTTGTTGCCGATCTGATTCAAGAGTATGGCGGTGATCGAATCGTCATTGGGTTAGATGCGAAGGACGGCATGGTAGCAACACATGGCTGGTTAGAAACGTCTAGCCAGTCAGCCATTGAAGTAGGGCAATACTTTGCCTCAAAAGGTGCGAAACACGTTATTTTTACAGACATTGCGACGGATGGAACATTGCAAGGTCCCAACTTAAAGGCGAACAAAGAGCTAGCAGAAGCAACCGGACTGTCGATTATTGTCTCGGGAGGAATCAGCTCCTTAGAAGACATCGAGGCAGTAGCGGAACTCTCTAAAATTTCTAGCGTTAGCGGAGTAATCACAGGAAAAGCGTTATACAACAATCGTTTTACATTAAAAGAGGCGCTACAAACAATAAGTAATTGAGCAAGCCTTGAAGGGGAGTAAGAATATGGCTACATTAACATTTGACGATAAAGGACTAATCCCAGTAATTGTACAGCATGCCGTTACAAGAGAGGTTTTAACGCTTGCATATATGAATGAAGAGGCATATGAAAAAACAGTGGAGACGAGAGAGGCATGGTTCTTTAGCCGAAGCAGACAAGAGCTTTGGCACAAAGGTGAAACGTCTGGAAATACTCAGCGTGTTGTATCGATTCAAACGGACTGTGACTCCGATGCACTCGTACTAGAAGTGCTGCCTAGTGGACCTGCTTGTCACACGGGAGAAGAGACATGCTTTCATAAGAGCTTAGAAAAATTTGAAGAGGCATCTGGCTATAATGTCCTTACTAATTTGATAAAAACGATTGAAGAACGTCAGCAAACGATGCCAGAAGGTGCCTATACTACTTACTTGTTTGAAAAAGGTGTAGACAAAATTTGCAAGAAGGTCGGAGAGGAAGCATCAGAGGTGATCATTGCCTCCAAAAATAATGATGCAGAGGAACTGAAATGGGAAGCGGCAGATCTCATTTATCACTTGCTTGTTTTATTGCAAAACCAAAAAGTCAGCTACTATGATTTATTACAGGTGTTACAAAAAAGACATGAAGCGAAAGCAGATAAAAAATAATACTTTATGATATACTGAAAATATACTAATAAGGAGCGTTTCCGTAACGTTCCTTATTATTTTTCGGAGGAGTATCTTGAATAAAAAAAAACGTAAGAAACTAGACAAAGAAAATATAATTTCATTTTTGCCGACTGGCGAATATTACTATAAAAAAGCATTAGATGAGCTTCAAAAAGATGAGTTACAAAAAGCACAAAAATATTTAAAGCGAGCAACTGATTTAAGTCCAGACGAACCAATGATCTTACTGCAATATGGGATCCTCCAAATGGAGTTCGATAACTATGATTACGCTCATGAGCTATTGAGAAGCGCGTATTCACTAGATCCGAACGAAGGAGATATCATTTTCTTTTTAGCTGAGGTAAACGCTCATTTGGGAAACTTTATAGAGGCAAATCGCTTTGCCAAAATCTATTTAGAAAAGGAAGTTAACGGAGAATATATGGAGGAAGCAATGGAAATCATTGATTTCACCGAGCAGGAGGATATCGTAAACCTTCAGCTGGATACCCCCTCTAGTGAGGCGCTTTTCCTTCAAGAAAAAGCCCGACGCTTTATGGAGCAGGGTAAATTTGTAGAAGCAGTTGAGCTGCTGGAATCGATCATTGCAGACCATCCTGATTTTTGGGCAGCGTTCAATAACCTAGCGCTTGCTTATTTTTATTTAGGAGAGGAAGAACAGGCTAAAGCATTACTGCATCAGGTATTACGAGAGAACCAAGGGAATATCCATGCATTATGTAACTTGGCTGTTATTCACTACTATGAAAAAAATAACGAGGAGCTTGAGGAAATCACAGCTCTTTTATCTAAAATAAATCCTTATTTTATCGAGCATCGCTATAAGCTAGGTGCGACTTTTGCGTTGATAGGGAAATATGAACAAGCCTTCAAATGGTTGAGAAGCATTCAACGAAAAGGATTTGAAGCAGATCCAGGCTTCTATTTTTGGCTTTCGCATTCTGCTTATTTTGCAGGGCATGAGGAAGTGGCTCGTAATGCGTGGAAAGCGCTTTTAAAGCTGGATCCAGAAAAAGCAGGCTTCGAGCCGTGGCTCCCACAAATGAAGGAGCTAGTAGAGCCAAATAACGAGGAACAAAAGAATTTAATCTTAGAAAAGCTAGAAAACAAAAATATTAGTGAACGTATTTTTGGCTTCTATCTGTTAGGGAAGTCTCGTCATCGCCAGGAAATTATCGCACACCCTAAGTGGATTGTAGTGGAGGAACTGACTACAATGGAGAAATTGTTTTTAGCTAATTCTCTTGGGCATAAATTCGATGAGAAATCTCCGGCAGAAAAAGCATTTTTGAGAGCCATTGCAGCTACGGATTTACTTTATGACAACAACAAGTCACTGGAGCAGTCAGAGACACTGTTATTACAAATGTGGTTTGTGCTAGTAGAGCGTGCGCTAGAAAAAGGGTATGGCTTTAAAAATCCGCGTGCTTTGGCAGCAGCGACTGAGTATATGTTCGTATCCTCACGAATGAAAAACGTGACGAAAAAACAATATGCGGAGCAATACGGAATCACTACAGCAACGCTCACGAAATATGTCAACGAGCTAATCCAATTCTTACCTTTTTCTGACTCCTAAGCATATTAGTTGATGAAGGGTACAAAATTAGTTAGATTGTTGGTATGTAGTACGTAGGAGGAATTATCGATGACAACTGAAAATATATATGACGTGATTATTATAGGAGCGGGCCCAGCAGGTATGACAGCAGCTGTATATACTTCCCGTGCAAACCTTTCCACTCTAATGATTGAACGTGGAATTCCAGGCGGCCAAATGGCTAATACAGAAGAGGTAGAAAACTACCCAGGATTTGAAACAATCTTAGGACCTGAGCTTTCTACTAAAATGTTCGATCATGCGAAAAAATTTGGTGCAGAATATGCATATGGTGACGTTTCCGAAGTAGTCGATAACGGAGACTATAAAACCGTAAAAGTAAGCGGTAAAGAATATAAAGCGTTAGCTGTTATCATCTCTTCAGGAGCTGAGTACAAAAAAATGGGTATTCCCGGCGAAACAGAGCTTGGTGGACGTGGCGTAAGCTATTGTGCAGTTTGTGATGGTGCTTTCTTTAAAGGGAAAGACCTAGTAGTTGTAGGAGGCGGGGACTCTGCAGTTGAAGAGGGTGCGTTCTTAACTAAGTTTGCGAACAAGGTAACAATCGTACATCGTAGAGATAAGCTTCGCGCTCAAAAAATTCTACAAGACCGAGCTTTTGCTAACGAAAAAATAGACTTCATTTGGAATACAACATTAAAAGAAATACACGGAACAGACGGTAAGGTTTCTAGCGTTACTTTAGTATCCACAGTGGATGGTTCCGAAAAAGAATTTTCAACAGACGGTGTATTCGTATATGTTGGAATGCTACCACTTACAAAACCATTTCATAGCCTTGGCATCTTAAATGAAAATGGTTATATCGTTACAAACGAGAAAATGGAAACAGCAGTACCTGGTATCTTTGGGGCAGGGGACGTTCGTGATAAAATGCTTCGTCAAATTGTCACAGCAACAGGTGATGGTAGTGTAGCAGCTTTATCAGCTCAGCATTATATTGAGCATTTAAAAGATAAAAACACATCAAATATTTAATTTAATTTTATCTTAATTTAACTGTAACTGTTCTGAAACATATTAAGTGTATAGTAAAGTATATAAATTGACCCCCTTTTTATATATGCAAGATTTGAACAGGCTGTTTTGCGATTTAAATCGTGAAGCAGCCTCTTTTTGTGCAAATTCATGTATAATATAAGGTAACTACAGACAGATGGAGTGACCATACGTGCAAAGAATCGCTAATTTACTTATTTGTAAAGACGACAAAGTTTTGTTATTAAAGAAACCACGTAGAAACTGGTATGTTGCACCAGGCGGAAAAATGGAAGAAGGAGAATCTATTCTTATTTCTGCTGTTCGTGAGTTTACGGAAGAGACAAACACTGTACCGATCAATCCACATTTAAAGGGAATCTATACAATGCTCATTGAAGAGGATGGGAAACGTCTAGATGAATGGATGTTATTTACCTTTATCGGAACAGATATAGAAGGAACTCCATATAAAGAAACTAAAGAAGGTGTGCTCGAATGGCACCCGGTTGAAGATTTAGCACATCTACCGATGGCAGAGGGAGATCGAACAAATCTATTGTTTGCTGTAAAGGAAAAGGGTATGCAATACGGTACTTTTGTATATACTCCAGATTTCGCATTAATCAGTGAAACTATTCAACATTCATGGGAGGATAAATAGATAGTGGAAACTCAGCAGAAGCCAGAAACAGAAGTAGTCATCATTACTGGAATGTCAGGAGCAGGAAAAACAGTAGCTATCCAAAGCTTTGAAGACCTAGGCTATTATTGCATAGACAATCTTCCTCCTGAGCTCCTAAGCACTTTTATCAAGCTAATGATTGAGTCAAATCAGCAACCGCGAAATATAGCAGCGGTAATGGATTTGCGTGGAGGGAAAATGTTTCATTCACTCGTTGACTCCGTTAACCAGCTTCAAGAAGCAACCTCTGTAACTCCAAAGGTGTTGTTTTTGGATGCACAGGATGAGGTTCTTGTCCGAAGATATAAGGAAACAAGACGCTCCCATCCGTTAGCAAATGCAGGATTGCCATTAGAAGGTATAAAAAAGGAAAGAGAGCTTCTTTCTGACTTAAAAGGCAGAGCACAATTTATTTATAATACATCCAAGATGAAGCCACGCGAGCTTCGAGAAAAAATTCAAGAGGAATTTTCGACAAATGGAAGCCAGGTCTTTACGGTGAACGTTATGTCCTTCGGATTTAAGCACGGAATTCCTATTGATGCAGATTTGGTTTTTGACGTTCGTTTTCTTCCAAATCCGTATTATATCGAGGAGCTCCGCTTAAAATCAGGACTAAATGAAGAGGTTTCTAGCTACGTTTTAAAATGGGCAGATACGAAGACGCTTATCGAAAAACTAAAAGACTTGTTTGCCTTCATGATTCCGCAATACAAGCGAGAAGGCAAGACGCAGCTTGTTATTGCCTTTGGCTGTACGGGCGGTCAGCACCGTTCTGTAACACTAGCAGAATATTTCGGTAAGGTTTTTAAGGAAGACGATGAAACAGTAATAACTCATAGAGATGTTACTATCAGGAAGGAATGACTTAATGGGTCGTACAAAACACCGTAAAAAAATAGTCATCATTGGTGGTGGTACTGGCTTATCTACCTTGCTTCGAGGACTTAAAAAACTTCCGTTAGATATTACTGCCATTGTTACAGTCGCAGATGACGGAGGGAGCTCCGGTAGATTAAGAGATGATTATGATATTCCGCCACCTGGTGATATCCGTAACGTCTTAGCAGCCTTATCAGAGGTAGAGCCGCTCGTAGAAGAAATGTTTCAGTTTCGCTTCACTAATTCCAGCGAACTCGAGGGACATTCCTTAGGCAATCTAATGATTACTGCTTTAACCTCGATTACAGGAGATTTCGCACATGCAATCACGGAAATGAGCCGTGTTTTAAATATTCATGGAAAAGTGCTTCCTGCTGCCAATCAGCTAGTCACACTCCATGCACAATTTGAGGATAAAACTATTGTTACAGGGGAATCTAAAATACCGGACTATGGGAAAAAGATAGAAAAGGTATTTATTACTCCTGACGATGTAAAGCCACTGCCAGAGGCAATTAACCTAATCCGCCAAGCGGATATTATAGCAATTGGACCAGGTAGCCTTTATACTAGTATTTTGCCTAATCTCTTAGTCGAAGATATTCGTAAGGCAGTCATCCGTTCGAAGGCTAAAAAAGTGTACATTTGCAATCTGATGACACAAGCTGGAGAAACGAATAACTATACTGCGTATGATCATGTAGAAGCATTGATCGACCATGTAGGCGAAAACTTTATAGATTCTTTGTTGATAAGTAATGAGGAAATTCCTGAAAATGTTCAGTATTTATATAAGCAGGAGAAGGCTTCTCCCGTTAAAATTGATATAGAGAAATTAGAAACACTAGACATAGAAATCGTTAAGAAGGACATTTCCATCGTATATAATGGCGCTGTCCGTCATGATGCGATAAAAGTAGCGGAATGGCTTTACGAATATGCAGGCCAAAAAGGATTCAAACAATAGAGAGGCTCTGCAAGAAAGGGGGAAACGTTATATGTCGTTTGCTTCTGAAACAAAAAAAGAGATGACACAGGAGGAGGCTGAGCCTTGCTGTTCGAAGGCAGAGCTTTCAGCGCTCATCCGTATGAATGGTTCTCTTTCTTTTAGCAACAAAATGCTTAGCTTGGATGTCCAAACCGAAAATGCGGCGATTGCCCGAAGGCTGTATACGTTGATCAAATCGTTGTATCAGCTGAATGTGGAAGTACTTGTTCGTAAAAAGATGCGTCTTAAAAAGAATAATGTCTATATTTGCCGAGTAAGAGAAGGCTCCAAGAGGCTATTAGAGGATTTAATGATTTTGAAGGAAGGCTTTGAATTTGAGTATTCGATTTCACAGGAGCTTGTCAAAAAGAACTGCTGTAAAAGAGCTTACCTACGTGGAGCTTTCTTAGCAGGAGGCTCTGTCAATAATCCAGAAACTTCCTCTTATCACTTAGAAATTTACTCCTTATATAAAACACATAGCGACGCATTAGTCGATTTAATGAACTTTTATGAATTAAATGCAAAAACCATTGAACGTAAAAAAGGTTTTGTGGCATATTTAAAGGAAGCAGAAAAAATTTCTGACTTTTTAAGCATCGCTGGAGCACATCGTGCCCTCTTAAAATTTGAGGATGTGCGAATCATCCGAGACATGCGGAACAGTGTTAATCGCTTGGTCAACTGTGAAACGGCCAATTTGAACAAAACCATCAGTGCAGCTATCCGACAAGTGGATAACATCCGTTTTATCGATAATGCAATCGGGCTGGATCAATTGCCTGAGAAGCTTCGAGAAATTGCCCGTCTTCGTGTCGAGTATCAGGATGTAACCCTAAAGGAGCTAGGCGACATGGTATCCACTGGAACTGTAAGTAAATCAGGTGTTAACCATCGCTTGCGTAAGCTGGATGAAATAGCAGATGCTTTAAGAAGAGGCGAATCAATTTAAAGAAATGGGGCTAAGGATTATGGCGGAACAACAGGTCGAAGTAAAATTACAATCAGGACTACAAGCGAGACAAGCAGCTTTATTTGTACAAGCAGCGAATCGTTTTATAGCAGATGTGTTTCTTGAAAAAGATGACAAAAAGGTAAACGCTAAAAGTATCATGGGAATCATGAGCCTTGCGATTAGCAAGGGCGCTACTGTTACTTTGAGTGCTGAAGGCTCTGATGAAGAGGAAGCTGTGGAATCATTAGTTAAGTTCATTTCTAATGCTGAATAAATAAAGAGAGCTGTTATCTAGTCCGCTTGGATTAGATAACAGCTTTTTTTTCGTAGAAGTGACATTAAATATGGTTAAGCACTTTATCTACATATTTCTTTGCTGGTACTAGTCCTAAGCCTGTTTCATTCCGAACAAGCTTGACCATTTCAACCTGGCTGCTGTCATTATTATTCATCTCTACGATTTGTTTTTCTAAGGCTTTGTCTCCTTTAAACGGAAGGGCCTGTTGTGATTCTAATTTTTTTATTTTGCTTTGTAGACTTACGATGTAAATGACTAAGGACAATATGATTAACAGAGAACTTATTGTATATAGCAAATGGAACACAACCTTTCGTCTTTTTATAAAAAAATCCAAGGCAGAGAATCACCGCCTTGGATTTATATTATATTATTTTAAATCTTTTTTCATGTCGCTACGTGAAATGATATGGTCGATTAGACCGTATTCTAATGCACGCTCTGCTGGCATGAAGTTATCGCGATCTGTGTCTTTTGAAACGACTTCAATCGGTTGACCAGTACGTTCAGCCATAATTTGGTTTAGCTTGTCGCGTAGGTATAAGATACGTTTTGCTGCAATCTCGATTTCCGTTGCTTGCCCTTGAGCTCCACCAAGTGGTTGGTGAATCATAACCTCAGCATTTGGAAGTGCATAGCGTTTGCCTTTTGTTCCAGCTGTAAGTAAGAAAGCACCCATTGATGCTGCCATACCGATACAAATAGTTTGTACGTCTGGTTTAATGAATTGCATTGTATCGTAGATAGCCATACCTGCTGTAATACTTCCGCCTGGGCTATTGATATAGATAGAGATATCTTTTTCTGGATCCTCTGCTTCTAGGAATAAAAGCTGTGCAACGATCGAGTTTGATACGTTGTCATCAATCGCGCTACCAAGCATGATGATGCGGTCTTTTAATAATCTAGAATAAATGTCATACGCACGCTCGCCGCGATTTGTTTGTTCAATAACTGTAGGGATTAAATTCATCCTGGATTGCCTCCTTCAAGGTAATTGTTAGTGTTTTTTTAGTGTGTACTGAGAAATTCTGCCTCAGTTGTAACTTTATCATACATGGAATGGTCAAGGAAGGTCAAATATTAAGCTTTGAAATGTTTACTTGAATTATTCCTATACCATTTGTATAATAGAAAGGTCGCTTGCCCCTGTAGTTTAATGGATATGACGTAAGATTCCGGTTCTTGAGATGGGGGTTCGATTCCCTCCAGGGGCGTCCATAACAGTTAGAAACACTCGAATTCGTTCGAGTGTTTTTTTATGCTCATTTACTATGTGTTTGGGGCTTTCTTATTCATTCTTACTTCTCCTCTCATATGATTCAGCATATGCTCCACTTCGAAAGTGTAGTATGGGATCGTCCGTTAGCTCGATTCCCTTTGGAATAATCGTTGGGTCGTAAACAATGTCTTCCTTAGGATGTATTTTATTTCTAATTTCCAAACGACCTATATTCACTTTTCTTCTATCTTCTGGCCACATATCCGTCGCATCGTTTGGGTTATCCCCTTCCTCTGCTAAGCGGATGAACAGATCAAACTGGACTGGCCCCCGTTTTAATCGGTCGTCGAGCTCCTCCGTCAAATAGTTGGCTGAAATCGATTTGCTTGTTAGAGCAGGATCCTTTGTTTCATCAACTGGGACCCATTCGTATTTGATTGCTTGGCGTTCGCCGTCTTTATTAACGAAATAGAAGGCGTGGATAGGATAGTAGTGAAGCTCAGCGTAGCTCGTTGGTGGCTGCTTTGCCTGCTCCTTAATGATTTGAATGACCTCTTTGCTATGTGGATATTTTTTAGAAACTAGCTCCACCATATTAATGGCCCGGTCAATCGTTTTAATCCCAGTTTTTTTATCCGTAAATATCTCAATCATATCGATAAACTCTCTAGGACTGCTTGTGACGAACATCGGTACAGTGGAGCTCACTAAATTGGTGAAGCTTCCATCGGGTAGCTCAAATTGAACGGCGAGCCCTTTGGCAGGAACAAGATAATCGACGGAAGCAGGGTTAGGGGGGCTATTGGAAAAACGAGCAGTAGCAGGAATTGCTTCTCTATGAAGATGGGGTGCAACCGTATAGGGTACAGCATTCCCATTCGGAAGAAATGTTGCCTCATACATATCCCCCTTAGCGTGTGCGCGCCTCGCTCCAGGGAATTTTCCTTGAATCTGCTCCAGTGCATCAATGGCTTCTTTTGGTGTTAAATCCTCGTTATGTACTTGGTCCATTTGTTTACCTCCTTTATTTACTGTCTAATCTATATCATTACCACTCTTTTCCTATATTAAACTCGTAAAAGGGACTTCTAATAGTCATAATTCATGTATAATATAATTAACTTATCAGAATAAAATAAAAATGATGAGACTGCAGGCTGAAAGGGGAATGGCACTGTTGAATAAAGCAATACATCTGCTAGTTATAACCTTCCTTATTTTGTTGTTCTCTCCTTTAAGTACAGGGGCTGCTGGAGATATATCAAAGGATACCTATTTAGTAGATGAAGAGAACTTTTTAACAGAAGAAACGAAGCAGGAAGTAAAAATACTGGGAGATAAATTAAAAAAAGGAACGACCGCTCAGCTGGTTGTGATGATTATCGAGCATGTAGGAGATCAGTCGGCAAGTGAATTTAACATGGATATCATACGAGAGAACCAAATAGGAAGTGTACGAAATAAGAATGGCTTACTATTTTTAATCGAGACGGATCCGGTTAACGGGGGAGGTCCGGCAGTAGAGATTACAGTGGACCGTGACTTGGAAAAAGCACTTTCAGATGCCAAAATAGATCAGATAATCGATCGGTATACGATGCCTTATTTAAACCAGGGTCTAATCGATGAGGCTGTAATCTCAACCTATCAGGCTTTGTCCAATGAGGTTTCCAAGCATTACGGTATTTCGGAGGGGCTAACGAAGCCACAGCCCTATACAAGTAACAGCCTACAGGACAGTATCTCTATCCCAACCATAATCATTATCCTTTTAGTCATCTTCCTCCTATCTAGAATGGTAAATGGTAAAAGAAAAAAGCAGAGAGATTAACAAAAGAAACGGGGAAGCAGAATGAAACTAGTAGAAATAAATAAGGATAACTGGCTGAAAACAGTCCTTCTAACAACTAACGAGGATGGCAAAGGAACCGTAGTAGAGAAATTTGTTGCCTCCAACGCATTATCCATCACCCAATCAGTCTATGAAACAGGATGGACTATAAAAGGTATCGAAGCAGAGGACAAGCTCATCGGCTTTGCCATGTACGGGTTTGATGAAGAAACTGCACACTACTGGATCTGCCGCTTTATGATCGATCATAAAAGCCAAGGAAAAGGCTATGGCAGAAAAGCAGTAGAGCTAGTGCTGGATGAAATGAAACAATTGGACGGCTGCAATTCCATCTATTTATCCACGGAGCCAGAAAACGAAATAGCCATCAAGCTCTATGAAAGCCTCGGCTTCGAAAAAACAGGCAACATTAACGAAGGCGAAGCAGAGTTTGTGTTAAAGGTTTAGAGAAATTAAGGTGGGAGAAATAGATTAACTGGCTCTGTACACGGGGAGAGCACGTAAAAAAGCAAAGCAAATGGGGATACAATTCTTCTAATTGCACTGCTAATAATTTTGTTAATTGAAGGAAGAAAATTGTTTTGAAATCACTGGAACAATGATATTAAATTCATAACCCTTCTCAATTTTAAAAAATTTGACCCATAAATATCGAGTAATCTTCCACTTAGGTTCTCATAATAGAATAAAAAGAAAAATTCCTTCTTTTATAAAGTAGGAATTTTTATTGTTTTAATATATTTTGTATTGCTTAAAAAAACTAGTTCCGCATGGTGAACTTAAAAAGTGAGACGCCCTATATAAATTCCCGTTTAATATATGTTAGACGGATATTTTTGATTGATTTCTTAATGGATTCGAGCGCATCACTAACATAAACCAGATGGCAAACCCAAGATAAACTAATGTCATAATAACAATTATAAAATGAAACTGCTCCATCAACTGCCGGAGTAAGGCAAAAAAGACAACGACGCAATGTATCAGATTTCCCAATACGACAGGTTTGTTATAGATGCCGCCAATTAGGGAAGAACGTGTAAACCAGTTCAACATTGCAAAACCTAAATATAGTCCTCCGATGATTTGCAGAAGAATCAGAGTAATGGGCGAAGGGTCAATCCCTAATACATTTGAAATTTCTTCGGGAATAAAGGTTCCTGCCAATCCCAACAAACCCATCACTACAGCACTACTAATCAAAAGCCATTTTGTTTTCATTTTTTTCCCCTTTTCATCTAGTCTTGAAATTTTGTACACAGTAACGAAACAGAGTATATATTAGCTTCAAAATGTATTAAACCAGGAGTACAGTCTTAAGTAATTTTACAGGATATCGTTAAACTGCATCCTAGAAACATAAATTAGCCTACCTTTAAGATATCAATGAAAGTTTTAGCCACTTTTGGGTGAGGGGGTGTGTGACATCGAGTATTCATTTAAAGTTCTTTTATCCATAAGAATATCGTCCCCCCACCGAACAACAATCGTTAAATTAACCTTGATATAACCCCTGGATAGATAATTTATTATATTCAATGAAACTCCACTTTTTACCTTTATGGAAGAGCTAGCTTCAACAAATTTTTGACGTTCCCTAATCAAGAGCATTTCAGCTGCAAGAATGACTTTCTTTTCTCATGTTTTTGGCCATGCTGGTTTAACTAACTCGCTGCTCTTTTGGGGTAGTGGTAGGGGGTAGTAAAAAACGTTGGTTGTAGGAAAACGTGGAGTAATTGTCGTCGTTTTTAATCTCAAATTGTTCTCTTATGGCAACATTTAGTATACCCTGCTGACACCACACATAAGATGGATTATTAATAAAATGAAGTGAAGGGATTGATAAAAATGTATTATGCACCTTATATGTATCAATATCCTTATTATGCAAATTCTCCACAGTATATCTACGGAAACACTCATGGTTATTGGGCAGTTCCGAATGAGGTGGCATTTGGTTCACACCATTCTTATTATGAGAACGTGTTAAAAGACTATGGAGCAAACCCTTTTGTTATTAATATTAATGAGGCAACCAAAGTAAATCAGACGTTTCGTACTGCACTATGGACAGGAAGTCGTTTGCAAGTCACTTTAATGAGCCTTAATGTAGGGGAAGATATCGGTTTGGAAATACACCCTGAAGTGGATCAATTCCTACGTATTGAACAAGGTCAAGGAATAGTTCAAATGGGTAATAGTAAAGATAATCTAAATTTGCAATGGAGTGTATTCGATGATACAGCAGTTGTAATACCAGCTGGAACGTGGCATAATCTCACAAATACCGGAAATGTTCCTTTGAAACTATATTCCATATATGCCCCGCCAAACCATCCATTTGGTACAGTTCATAAAACTAAAGCGGATGCAATGGAGATGGAACATGGAAATGGAATTACAAAATATTATGGGAAGACTCCAGATGAGTGGGTTAAGCACACAGAATTTCTGGTTAAAGAAGGCATGGAAGACGTTGAACGAGGAATTAATATGACACATATCCTTCAAGAGTTTATTTTAATGGGAGTTCTTGTTGGAAAGGGATATTCTCCTGAAAAAGCATATGAAACAGTAGAGGAATGGGAACGTACAGGAGAATCACAAATTCTCCAGCAAAGCAAAAAAATGTAGAGCCTAAGAGGTAATCAAAAAAAACAGATGAAGAAAACGAATCGTTTTCTTCATCTGTTTTTTTTAGTGAAGATAAAGGCTATTGTCTTTCGTTATGAGGGTATTGTCGTAAACTAAGCAGTGATTGTAGTAATCCGTAGAGTGATTGTCGTAAAAAATCATCAGAGAGAGCTCGTGGAATTGGATTGTAGTAATCTACGAGTGCATTGTCGTAAACTATGCGAGGATTGTAGTAATCCGTGGAGTGATTGTCGTAAAAATTCATTAGAGAGAGTCCACGGAATTGGATTGTAGTAATCTACGAGTGCATTGTCGTAAACTAGGCAGTGATTGTAGTAATCCATGGAGTGATTGTCGTAAAAATTCATCAGTGAGAGTCCACGGAATTGGATTGTAGTAATCTACGAGTGTATTGTCGTAAACTAAGCAGTGGTAGTAGTAATCCGTGGAGTGATTGTCGTAAATTAAAACGCTAGGAATTTCAGGTAAACTAGCCAGCTGGTGAAGGTAGGCGGCAAATGGGGTGGGGTCTATGAGTGAACGGTTTGAATTAAGTTTTAAAAACAAGGAAGTAAGAATGTGGTGTTATTTAGCTATACCAACGTTTATAATATTAATCCTTATGATTAATTATAGTGATACAAACTATCAGTTTTTTGTTCTTTTGGCGTTTTGGGCTATCTTTTATACGTGGCGTTATTTTTATAGGAAGAAAAACAAAGATAAAACGAGCTAGCCATAGCCTAGCTCGTTTAAATCATTATTTGACATAGTTGGTGTTCTGTTAATCTGTCTCAGCAAATGTAGTGAGCATCTTTGTAACCTTCTTATAGACATCTTGATGAGAGCTTATAGTGATATCGCCAGTAATCCCCATATCCATGCCTGGAGCGTATACTAGTTTGCCATCATCGTATAGAGTCACCGTGTATAATGTCATTCCTTGATCAGCCTCGTTTGTTAAATAGATTTGAAAGCTATCTACTTGAGATATTAATTCAGCTCTCCAGTTGCTTTCATCCTCGGTAACCTCTTGAATAGGTAAATCGTTAATGGAATCCATTATTTCATTTATTTGAACTGTGTCAGTTGTACAGCCGTTTATTTGCTTGGAGCCAGTTCTCCCATTAAAGCAAATGGAATCAAATGAAACGTCAATAGACGGCTTCCTGTTATTAAAATAGGCATCAAAATTGGGGATGATATCATATAGATGATTGCCATCTGGAGCTAACATTAAGTTATATCTCCCTATTTTTCCAGGCTCTGTTTTAGAAAAGATATATTCTTCTTTTAACGTGTGAAAGATTTTCTGCCCTTTGCTGTTGGTTAAGGAAACCTCCACTTCTGTACGATAAATAGTAGGGTGATCCTTGTCCTGTTTAATCTGAACCCTCTCTAATTGCATGTCTATATTGCTGTCGATTAATTGGTGATTATATTTGAATACCATGTTAATGTTTAGGGCAGTTTCCAACAAGTTTTCTGTAAAATATTTATCAAAGCTCGAATAGTAATAATTCATCAGGTCCTTATATTCCTTTGATACTAACAGCATATCGTACTCTTCAGGATTTTCTTCTACTGTTTTGCTTTGGAGATTCAACCACTCCTCACTTAATCGGTTGAATTCCATATCCGGCCCATTATATTCTTTTTCAATGACTGCCATAATTACTTCCTCGTTCGTAAGAGACTGTGCTGTTTGCTCGGTTTCTGCTGGAATCATGTTTGTGATCAGGAAATAGGAGGCGATGGCTATAGCTGCTAATGCAAGGACGGCGGGAAATGTTCTTCGTTTTTTCTGTTCCGTTCGTTCCTTTATTGCTAGCCATGTATTTCGTCTTGCTTCATTAGAACGTTCGACATGCTTCATTTCCTCAAAAAGCTCATCAAATTCCTTTGACGGTTCCATTTACATAACCTCCTTTTTGATGAAATTCCTTTTTTAGCGCCTCGAGTGCACGCATCATTTTCATCTTGACCTTTGCCTCGGTCCATCCAAGAATGAAGGCAGTTTCCTGGATGGAGCATTCCTGGATTTTTCGCAGAATGATCACCTCTTGATAATCCTTCTTTAGTAAGCGTAAGGAATCATACATCCGT
Source organism: uncultured Psychrobacillus sp. (assembly GCF_938022135.1). NCBI lineage: Bacteria > Bacillati > Bacillota > Bacilli > Caryophanales > Bacillaceae > Psychrobacillus > uncultured Psychrobacillus sp. The sequence continues at coordinate 122,059 of NZ_CALIED010000020.1, read as the reverse complement.
GTCAGCTTTTCTTTTCGTTCGATGTGACCTTCTGGGGAAAGCTCCTTTGTTTCTATATCATGATTCTTTTCAAATGAAAAAAACTGAACGACTCGTTTTCTTCGAAAATAATCATACGTAACATTGCGAGCGATTTTAAGTATCCACGTAGCAGGGGAAGCTTGCTTATCAAAGGAAGCATATCCCTTAAATGCTTTGTAAAAGGTTTCCTGTGTCAGGTCCTCGGCACTCTCTTTATGACGGACAAGTAAATAAATATAGCCGTAAACCCGGTCGCTGTGATCTCTATATAGCTGTTCCATTTCCATCTCCTGACCCCCTTAATGCAATAGACGAACGAATAAATGAAAAGTATCGTTTTTAGAAAGTGAATTTTCCGATATAATCCTAGTGGTAATAAAACTTTAACTTAGTTATTTTCATGAAAATAGCCTATTACTAATTAAACACAACCAATCTTATCTCTTTATATTGATTGAAACGACAGGCGACGACTCCGGTGGGATGAGTGAGACAGATAAGACATCACAACCACGCGCGTAAGCGATGAGGTGATGGCTTATCGCTCACCCCACGGAAAGCGTTCGACTAAAGCGAAAATCAATTCTACGCTACTCATAAAAAGCATTTAAATCTCGTTATTATCTTTCAATAGTTCATGTTTTTCTATGAAAAAAGTTAATTTATAAATAGCCCTTTACCAATCAAACACGAACACTTTCTTTCTATTGATTGAAGCGGCAGGCGACGACTCCAGTGGGATGAGTGAGACAGATAAGACATCACAACCACGCGCGTAAGCGATGGGTGATGGCTTATCGCTCACCCCACGGAAAGCGTTCGCCTAGAGCGGAAATCAACTCTACATTCTCATAAAACATCATTTACACTTCATTATTCTCTTTAATTAGTTCGTATTTTAAAAATGAAATACATCCTCTTCTATTTTACCTTTTAAGGAATATTTTGTATGCAAAACATTCGGCACGCTTTTAATAGGTTAAAAGTTTATAATAAGAGAAGCTAAACGATGGGGGGACACAGAAAATGATTGTCCATTTCTATACAAGACCAGGTTGTCATTTATGTGAGGACGGAAGAATGATGCTGAAGCTGGTGCAGGAGGACGTGCCATTTCAAATAGTGGAGCATAATATAGAAGAAGATGATCAGCTGCACGAAAAATTTATGCTCATGATTCCGGTTGTGGAATATCATGGAGAAATCATACAGTACGGGAATCTCGACTATGTGACACTGCTGGAAGCATTAGAAAAATAATGCTTCCAAACACATATATTGCTATTTGGAATATATTAAAGTATTATGATTATAGAAATTAAATTTTTTTTAAGTAGATGGGACATTTTTAATACATGTGGGACAAATATGTCACCACTAGCGTGGGATGTGACAAATGGATTCTTTTCTAAGTGCACAGCTAAAGCTAATGCCAGAGATGAGTGAGCTGCTTCAGAAGAGGTATCGTATTCTCCAAACTATCCAGCTGACCAGAGGTATTGGCCGTCGGGTTCTTGGAGAACAGCTAGACTTAACGGAGCGTGAAACTCGTAAGGAATTGGACGCTCTAAGGACTAAAGGCTTAATAGAAGTTTCTCGTGAGGGAGCGGCTATTACAGCAGAGGGCAATGAGGTTTTGATAGATTTAAAAGAAGTAGTCCGTATGTGGTCAGGTCGATCGCAAATGGAGCTAATGTTAAAGAAATATTTAAATATAAAAGATGTGATTATTGTTCCGGGAAATGTAGATACTGATACTAACACATCTATGCTTTTATCCCAGGAGGCAGCAAAGTATTTAGAAAGTATTTTACTGGATGAATACATCGTTGCAGTTACTGGCGGATCAACGATTGCATCCATCTCCCATGCTATGACCGAATCGTCCAGATGGAAGGATTTGTTGTTTATAGCGGCAAGAGGAGGGGTAGGGAAGGATGTCAGGCTACAAGCAAATACGATTGCGTCTTTGTTTGCTAGCAAGATGAATGGAACCTACCGGACGTTATATATACCGGATCGCTTAAGCGAGGAGGCATATATGACGATGAAGAAGGAGCCTTTTATCCAAGAGATGATGGACCTTTATGAAAGGACAAACATCATTATTCATGGAATAGGCGATGCATTAGAGATGGCCAAGAGAAGAAATTCGAGTGACGAGGAGATTGAGCTTCTAACTAGTAGAGGCGCAGTCAGTGAGTCGTTTGGCTATTATTTCAACAATCACGGTGAAGCTGTTCACCATATTCGCACAATCGGTGTTCAATTAAATCAGCTTCAGCATATAGAGCATCTGCTTGCAGTCGCAGGCGGGGCAAAAAAAGCCAACGCGCTTATTTCTTATTTCAAGCAGGCACCATTGCAAACTGTTCTCGTAACAGATGAAGGGGCGGCCAATGAAATGATGAAAGTAATCCCAAAAAACATTTAGGAGGAATTTTATTATGACAGTAAAATTAGCTATTAACGGATTTGGACGTATCGGACGTAAGGTTTTCAGAGAAGCATTAGAGCAAAAGGATTTAGAAGTAGTAGCAATCAATGACTTAACAGATGCAGCGATGCTTGCTCATTTATTAAAATATGATTCTGTACACGGCATCTCAAATGCTGACATCACTTCAGAGGGTGAATACCTAGTAGTTAACGGGAAAAACATTCAAGTATTTGCAGAAAAGGATCCTTCTGTACTTCCTTGGAAAGACCTTGGAGTAGACATCGTAATCGAATCTACTGGCGTATTCAGCACAGTTGAAAAAGCTGGTAAGCATATCGAGGCTGGAGCTAAAAAAGTTATTCTTTCTGCTCCTGCAAAAGACAATATGCCAACATTCGTAATGGGTGTAAATGAAGATAAATACAACCCAGAAACAGATCACGTAGTATCAAACGCTTCTTGTACAACAAACTGCTTGTCACCAGTGGCAAAAGTATTACAAGATAACTTCGGTATCAAACGCGGAATGATGACAACAATTCACTCATTCACAAATGACCAACGTATCCTAGACTTGCCACATAGCGACTACCGTCGTGCTCGTGCAGCATCTGAATCTATGATTCCTACAACAACTGGAGCAGCAGCTGCAGTGGCGAAGGTTCTTCCTGAGCTAAAAGGTAAATTAGATGGTATGGCTGTTCGTGTACCAACACCAAACGTATCTCTAGTTGACTTTGTAGCAGAGCTAGACAAAGAAGTAACAGTAGAAGAGTTAAACGGCGTGCTTCGTAAAGCTGCTGAAAATGAACTAAAAGGAATTCTTGAATATAACGAGCTTCCATTAGTATCAATCGACTATAACGGCAACACTGCTTCTTCTACAGTAGATGGTCAATCTACAATGGTATTAGGAGATAACCTTGTTAAAGTATTAGCTTGGTATGACAACGAATCAGGATACTCTGCACGTTGTATCGACCTTGCATTATTAATGGCAAAAAAAGGGTTATAATTTCTCGCTAGATACCGAGAAACATTAGGGTTTGGATAGCGTTTAAGTATAATAACCTCTATAATAAAAGAGGGTAAAGGAGCAAAGGTTACCCCTTTTGCTCCTTCTTTTTTTAGTAGGCAATTCAATTACATAAGGAGGCTTATTTCATGAAGGAAAAACAAACAATGAGCGATGTAACGTTAAAGGGAAAACGCGTCTTTTGTCGTGTAGACTTCAATGTACCAGTAGAAGACGGTGCCATTACAGATGATACTCGTATTCGTGCAGCACTACCTACGATCCAATATTTAATCGAGCAAGGAGCGAAAGTGATTCTTGCAAGCCATATGGGTCGCCCAAAAGGGGAAGTAAAGGAAGAGCTACGTTTGACAAAGGTTGGCGAGCATTTAGCTAAGCTATTGAATAAGCCTGTAACTAAATTAGATGAATCAATTGGAGAACAAGTAGAACAAGCGATCTCAGCAATGAATGAGGGAGATATTGTTTTATTAGAAAATGTACGCTTCCACGCTGGAGAAGAGAAAAATGATCCAGAGCTAGCAAAAGCGTTTGCAGCGTTAGCAGATGTGTATGTCAATGATGCATTCGGTGCAGCTCACCGTGCGCATGCAACAACAGAAGGGATTGCGAAGCTTTTACCTGCAGTATCTGGACTCTTGATGCAAAAGGAATTAGATGTGCTAGGAAAGGCTTTATCCACACCTGAACGTCCTTTCACGGCGATCATTGGTGGTGCGAAGGTAAAGGATAAAATCGGTGTCATCGATCATTTATTGGACAAGGTAGACAATATCCTAATCGGTGGTGGATTGTCATATACGTTCACGAAGGCGCAAGGCCATGAAATTGGAACCTCTCTTTTAGAGGAAGATAAAATCGACCTAGCGAAGTCCTTCCTTGAAAAGGCGAAGGAAAAAGGTGTGAACTTCTATTTGCCGATCGATGTAGTCGTTGCGGATGAGTTTTCAAAGGATGCCAACACGAAGGTTGTCCCAGTCGACCAAATTCCATCTGACTGGATGGGCTTGGACATCGGACCAGAAACAGTAAAGCTGTACGATCAAGTCATTAAAGACAGCAAGCTAATTATATGGAATGGACCGATGGGTGTGTTTGAAATGGACGCTTTTGCAAACGGAACGAAGGGTGTTGCGACTGCAATGGCAGAAACTGCTGGCTATACGATCATTGGCGGAGGAGATTCAGCCGCTGCAGTAGAAAAATTTGATGTAGCAGATAAAATGGACCATATCTCAACTGGTGGAGGAGCTTCCTTAGAGTTTATGGAAGGTAAGGACTTACCAGGCGTATCGGCACTAAACGATAAGTAATTGGAGGAGATTTTATTATGCGTAAACAAGTAATCGCAGGAAACTGGAAAATGTACAAAACACTTTCAGAGGCAAAGCAATTTGCTAACGAATTAAAAGAAAAACAGATCGACACTACGAATGTAGAAGCCGTCATCTGCGCTCCGTCTATATTTCTAGAGGCTTTAGTGAACGAGACGAAGGGGTCCTTCATTTCCATCGGTGCACAAAACATGCATGAGGAAAAAGAAGGCGCGTTCACTGGTGAGGTGAGCGGCCACCAATTACAAGATATCGGCGTAAGCTATGTCGTGATTGGACACTCGGAAAGACGTCAATATTTCAATGAAACCGATGAATCCGTCAATAAAAAAGCGAAGGCAGCCTTCGAATATAACTTAACGCCAATCATCTGTGTTGGAGAGTCATTGGAGCAGCGTGAGAGCAACGAAACAGAAAGCATCGTTTCCGCTCAAACAACCGCAGCTCTAGAAGGCTTAACAGAGGAACAAGTGAAAAACACGATTATCGCCTACGAGCCAATCTGGGCTATTGGAACTGGTAAGACAGCTACGGCTGACGATGCAAACGATGTATGTCGTGCAATCCGTGAGACTATTTTAGATGGCTTTGGAGAAGAAGTATCAAGTGCAGTGCGTATCCAATACGGTGGCAGCGTGAAGCCTGAAAATATCGTGGAATTGCTTTCTAAGGAAGATATCGATGGTGCACTAGTTGGCGGGGCAAGCCTACAGGTAGATTCGTTTGTGAAATTACTGGAGGCTGGTGCAAATGCCTAAAAGTCCAGTTGCACTCATTATTTTAGACGGCTTCGGGCTAAGACCCGAAACGTATGGTAATGCCGTATTTCATGCAAAAAAACCAAACTTCGATCGCTACTGGAACCAGTTTCCGAATGCAACCCTGATCGCTTCTGGTGAGGCAGTTGGTCTACCCGATGGACAAATGGGTAACTCAGAGGTTGGTCATTTAAATATCGGTGCCGGAAGAATTGTCTATCAAAACCTTACTCGCATCCATAAATCGATTCGAGATGGAGAATTCTTTAACGAGCAAAAGCTGTTAGCGGCAATTGAGCATGTAAAGCAAACAGGTGGCAAGCTGCATTTAATGGGCTTACTATCAGATGGCGGTGTTCATAGTCATTATTCTCATCTATTTGCTTTGTTGAAGCTAGCTAAGGCGCAAGGACTGGACGATGTATTTGTACATGGCTTTTTAGATGGTCGTGACGTTGGTCCACGTACATCTGTCGCTTATGTAGCGGAAACAGAGAAGCAAATGAAGGAAATCGGAATCGGTAAGTTTGCTTCTATTAGTGGACGCTACTACGCAATGGACCGTGACCGTCGCTGGGAGCGTGTCATCCTTGCTTATCAGGCAATGGTTGATGGAGTCGGTAAAACGGCGGAAAGCGCGACGCAAGGGATTCTTAATTCGTACGAGGAAGATATTGCAGATGAATTTGTTGTCCCATTTGTCATCGAGGAAAATGGACAGCCCGCTACGACGATTGATACGAACGATGCGGTCATCTTCTTTAATTTCCGTCCAGACCGTGCGATCCAATTATCGATGGCGCTTAACACACCTTCATTCGATAGCTTCTCGCTTAGTGAGAAGCATCCGAAAAATCTGAAGTTCGTGACATTCACGCATTATAGTGATGACGTGGTCGCTGATGTAGTATTTGAAACAGTCGATTTATCGAACACGATCGGCGAGGTATTGGCAGCTCGTGATAAAACACAGCTACGCATTGCCGAAACGGAGAAGTATCCACATGTGACCTTCTTTATGAGTGGTGGCCGTGAGGAGACATTCCCTGGAGAACAGCGAATTCTTATTAATTCTCCTAAAGTGGCAACCTATGATTTGAAGCCTGAAATGAGTGCCTATGAGCTAACCGATGCTTTATTAGGTGAAATTGCATTAGATAAATTCGACGCAATCATCTTAAACTTTGCTAACCCAGATATGGTCGGCCATAGCGGTATGCTAGAGCCAACTATTAAAGCAATCGAGGCAGTGGATACTTGCCTTGGTAAAGTAGTAGATGCTATTTTAGCAAAAGGTGGCCAGGCCATCATAACAGCAGACCATGGGAACTCCGATGAGGTAACGACCCTCGAGGGGAATCCGATGACTGCTCATACAACCAACCCTGTTCCAGTGATTGTGACCGAAAAAGGAGCGAAACTTCGAACAGATGGAATTTTAGCCGATTTGGCTCCAACCATGTTACACTTATTAGGTATAGAAGCACCGCCTGAAATGACAGGTAAAACATTAATCGAAACGGAGAGTTGAAAATGCCAATTATTACACAAATTCAAGCTCGTGAGGTATTAGATTCACGCGGGAACCCAACAGTTGAAGTAGAAGTATTCACAGAAAGCGGAGCATATGGCCGCGCAATCGTACCATCTGGTGCATCTACTGGTGAATACGAAGCGGTAGAACTTCGCGATGGCGACAAATCAAGATACCTTGGAAAAGGTGTATTAAAAGCGGTAGAAAACGTGAACAACGTAATCGCGGCAGAATTAGAAGAAAATTTCTCAGTGTTAGACCAAGTAGAAATCGACCATGCCATGATCGAGCTAGACGGTACAGAAAACAAAGGTAACCTAGGAGCTAATGCTATTCTAGGAGTTTCTATAGCCGTAGCACACGCTGCAGCAGACTATTTAGATGTACCTTTATATCAATACCTAGGCGGGTTTAACGCAAAGCAACTTCCAGTTCCGATGATGAATATCGTAAACGGCGGCGAGCATGCTGACAACAACGTAGACATCCAAGAATTCATGATCATGCCAGTAGGAGCAGAATCATTCCGTCACGCACTACGCATGGGCGCTGAAATCTTCCACAGCCTAAAATCAGTATTAAAAGATGCTGGCTTAAACACAGCTGTTGGGGATGAAGGCGGATTCGCACCAAACTTAAAATCAAATGAAGAAGCTCTTTCTACAATCATGACTGCCATAGAAAAAGCTGGCTACAAACCAGGTGAAGAAGTCCTTCTTGCAATGGACGTTGCAGCTTCTGAGTTATTCAACAAAGAAGACGGCAAATACCACCTAACTGGAGAAGGCGTAGTGAAAACTTCAGAGGAAATGGTTGATTGGTACGAAGAGCTTAGCAATAAATATCCAATCATCTCAATCGAAGACGGATTAGACGAAAACGACTGGGCTGGCCACAAGCTTCTAACAGATAGAATCGGCAAAAAAGTTCAGCTAGTTGGAGACGATCTATTCGTAACAAACACGAAAAAACTAGCACAAGGGATCGAGCAAGGCGTAGGTAACTCCATCCTTGTGAAAGTAAACCAAATCGGTACACTAACAGAAACATTCGACGCAATCGAAATGGCAAAACGCGCTGGCTACACAGCAGTAATCTCCCACCGTTCTGGAGAGTCTGAAGACGTAACAATCGCAGACCTAGCAGTAGCAACAAACGCTGGCCAAATCAAAACAGGAGCACCATCCCGCTCTGACCGCGTAGCAAAATACAACCAACTTCTACGTATCGAGGACCAACTGTACAACACAGCTCAATACCTAGGAAAAGATACATTCTATAACTTGAAAAAATAATGATTAGTGAAAGCTCCTTAACACATTTGTGTTGAGGAGTTTTTTTGTGGAAAAGAGAGTATGGAGCAGGAGAGTAGGAGGGAGAAAGTATTGCGAGGAATAGGGGAAGTGTTGCGCGAATGGAGCGAAGTGTTGCAGTAATGGGGCAAAGTGTTGCGCGAACCGGAGGAAGTATTGCGGGAAATAAAAGAGTTGCGGGAAATGAGGTAAGTGTTGCGCCAAAGGAGTGAAGTGTTGCAGAAATGGGGCAAAGTGTTGCGCAAACGGGAGGAAGTATTGCGGGAAATAAAAGAGTTGCGGGAAATAGAGCAAGTGTTGCGCGAATGGCGAGAAGTGTTGCAGTAATTGGGCAAAGAGTTGCGCGAATGGATCGTAGTGTTGCAGAAATGGGGCAAAGTGTTGCGCAAAAAGGGAGGATGCATCGGCAACTTGGAGAACCTTGCGGAGATGGAGCGGAACCTTGCAGAAACAGAGTAGAACCTTGCGGAGATCAAACGAAACCTTGCACAAAGAGCATAGAACCTTGCGGAAACAAGCATAAACCTTGCAGAAAGCCTAAATCCCGTCCAAATACGGAGTAAATCCCACTCCCACTCTCCTCATCAAAATCTCTTATATACTTCCATACGCTCATTTAGTATTATTTAACAAATTAGAGTTATAAATAGGAGAGTGACAGCTATAAAAAAGCTTCTCATTGCGAGTACCTTATTTGCCTTCTTTATCGTTTATGTAATTTACAATTGGAGCCAGGATCCCACGGAGGAAGATGTTTTGCGGAACACGAAAAATTGGTCGTCGAGCGTGGAAGAGGTTTACGGTATTATACAGCAAGATGGTGAGTGGTTAGCGTTTTATAGGATTCCGCATTCTATCACGGTCGTCGCTAGGCTAAAGCAAAATTGGATGGGTACATGGAAGATGATTAATTACTCCGGGCAAAGAGGGGTTATAGCAAGTGTGGGTGAGATTCTTTCAGAAACAGATGACTTAATTCCTTGGCAAGCAAGCGGATATGAAAATGGGTACATTCTTCTCATGTCCATAGAAGACCCTCACATTGATGATTTAGTGATAACGGCTAATGGAAAGGAATATAAGAATATTTCTTTTATTGAACTCGCAGGAAAGAGATTTGTTTTATTAGACGTGAAGGGTACATGGAATTCCTTTTCCTATCAGGCTCTTTCAAAGGATGGAGAGGTCATAGTAGCCTATCCAAAGTAAAAGAGAGCAGGAATCCCCTCCTGCTCTCTTTCTATTAAAATATATACGGTCCGACCAGGAAAAACAGGACGGCTAGATTCATAAAGGTCGCGTATATTACCATATACGTGTAATCATCTTCTTCCGGCTTATATCGGGCAAGAAGTAATGGTACGGTCGACAGCAAGCTTCCGGCGATCAATAAAACAACGAAATGCCAGCTTTCTGTAATGAAAGGGATGTTCGCAATTGTTGTCTCGACCTTCGTGAAGCGATATAGGAAGAAAATCTGTAATATCAACAAAGATACGACATGAATGATAAATCCAAGCGTATACGTTCTTTCAAATCTAAAACGATTTAAAACCGCTGTACTTATATACGAGATCGCAAAGGCTAGGATGATCCAGGCGAAGCCGAACAGGACGAGCATTAAGCCGTTAAAGGATTTGCTGAACTGGGTGTAGGCTGCCTGCTTGTAGTCCTCTTTTGCGATTTGTTTACTTTCCTCTATTTTACTAGGTTCAGAGGAGGTATAAACTAATTCCCTTTGAGAGCCGTTCATTTCTAGAAAAGCGACCTCGTCTTTATTGAGGATCACTGGACGCTCGTATCTTGTACCTGCCTTCGTTAAGGAGGTGGCAAGCACTTTACCGCCAGCTAGCTCACCGAGGAATACTTGGTTTTTATTGCCGGCACGGGTCGCGGTAAAGGCGATTAGCGTTTGTCCGTCCTGCTGAAACAGCGTGGCGTGCGTAATGTCATCTAGTGTGCGACCGTCCTGCTCGTGATGGAACGATAGCTTCGACAGCTGGATGGCTTGGTTTGGTGACAGGTCAAAGGCAGCTTGTTGGATGACCTTTGTCTTCGCACCACCGGAAACCATGGTTGTATCCATGAGCAGCAGGAATGCTCCTGGGTACTGCTCGATCATTTGAATAGAGGATACTAGACTTGCGGTGCTCGTTAGCTTGAACAGCTGAACCGGCTCGTTTGCTAGATGATAGACGGCGAAGCGATCTCCTTGGCTTTCCTTTGTAATGGCCAATATGTGATCCCCGATAATTTTTACATCGTAGATGGGCTCGGCCACTTCGTAAGACTTCTCCTGTCCGTTATCCAAAACGGTTAGCTGGTGGTCCTTTGTCCAATAGACAAGCACATCCCCAGATTTCACGAAGTTTTGTACGTCCTGAGCGATTTCCGTGTCGTCATGCATTAACGTATAATTTTTAATAAAATAAGATTCCGCCTCGTTGCTCCAGACGTTCGTGCTTGAGCTAGATAATGCGAGGCTGCGAGCTTCCTGACACTTTAAATCTAAATCACAGGAGAGAATGGCCTGCTCCTTAAAGTTTCGAAGCGTGATCACATAACCATTTTCCTCATTCAAAACTTGAAAATTAGAATAATTGCTTGCAGGAGTTTCCACGGAAAAGGTTCTGCTCCAATTGTCCGATGGTAGTCTCGTTTCTTCCTTTAATGTAAACCAATACACGATAGCGATTAACGCTAATAGGATAATGCTTGTCATAGCAAATAATTTTTTATTCACGATTAATCTTTCCCATTCTCTATGTATTTGACAATATAAACCATTAAATCTTTCTTATTTCATTTTAACGCTAGATTATGAGAAAATATATGATATTATTTAGATAACTACTTTAAAATTGATAGACTGTTGTCAGTTCTATTTAAATTTGGTAAAATTATATTGTTGTGATGTTCTAATCGGGAGGTGTAACAATGAATACATTATTAATGACATTATTAATCATCGTCTCGCTTGCTTTGATCGTAGTAGTATTATTACAATCAGGGAAAAGTGCTGGGCTATCAGGAGCCATCTCCGGGGGAGCTGAACAACTCTTTGGAAAACAGAAAGCTCGTGGTATGGATTTGATCTTACATAGAGCGACTATCGTGCTTGCTGTATTATTCTTCGTATTAACGATAGCTGTTACTAAATTTTAAAAAACGAATGTATACGCCTAACCATACTTTCAAATGGTTAGGCGTTTTCTTTTATATTTGGGCATACATAAGATAAAATTAATAAGGGAAAGGTATATACTAGTAAAATAGCAGTGTTGATGGAAACAGGAGGTTTTATTGGAATGCGCATCACAACACCAAAACCGTTCTTCTTTGAGGCTGGAAAGCGAGCGGTATTATTATTACATGGATTTACTGGCAATTCGTCCGACGTGCGGATGCTGGGACGTTTTTTAGAAAAGAATGGATACACCTCACTTGCGCCGCATTATAAGGGACACGGTGTGCCGCCAGAGGAGCTGCTCGAAACAGGTCCGAAAGACTGGTGGAAGGACGTCATGAAGGCATACGACCGCTTAAAGGCAGCTGGCTATGACGAGATTGCGGTAGCCGGATTATCGCTTGGAGGCGTATTTTCGTTGAAATTGGGGTATACAGTGCCTGTAAAGGGAATCGTAACGATGTGCTCTCCGATGACAATGAAAACGACGGACGTTATGTTCGAGGGCGTCATAAAATATGCCAAGGAATACAAGAAATATGAAGGTAAAAGCGACGAGCAAATAGAAGAAGAAGTAGAGAAGATTCGCCAAAACCCAATGCAGACATTGGGCGAGCTGCGTGAATTCGTCTACGAGGTCCGCGATCATGTGGATCATATATATGCTCCGCTTCTCGTTACACAGGGCAAAAAGGACTCGGTGATTGATATAAACTCTGCGAACTATATTTACGAGCAGTCTGAATCACTAGAAAAAAAGCTGAACTGGTACGAGGAATCTGGTCATGTCATTACGCTAGGACCAGAAAAGGAAACGTTACACGAAGATATATTAAACTTTTTAGAATCGCTGGATTGGAATGTGTAAAATAGGCCATTTCCGCACACGCTGAAAAGGGAGGGATGTTTAGATGGAAAATATGAAAGAACAATTATTAGAATTAATGAATTCAGAAGAATATAAACCGATGACCACGAAGGAGCTAGAGGACCATTTTGAAATGACCGAGGCCGACGACTTCAAGGAGCTAGTCAAAACACTAGTGTCCATGGAGGACGCTGGAGCAGTTGTCCGTTCACGTTCTAATCGTTATGGTGTCCCATCTCGCATGAATTTAATCGTCGGGAGCTTCATCGGTCATGCAAAAGGCTTCGGCTTTGTGACGCCGGAGGAAAGTGGAATGGATGATATTTTTATTCCCCCTACGGAAATTAACGGAGCAGTAAACGGAGACAAGGTGCTCGTACGCGTATCGAAGGAATCATCTGGAGACCGCAGAGAAGGTACGATCATCAAAATCACGCAGCGTGGGATGTCCCAGGTTGTCGGAACGTTCCAGGACAATAAAGGCTTCGGCTTCGTAATACCGGATGACAAGAAAGTGCCAATGGATGTATTCGTCGCAAAAGGCGACACATTAGGTGCGGTAGACGGTCACAAGGTAGTCGTTGAGATTACCGACTGGCCGAATGAAAGAAAGTCTGCAACAGGGATCGTAACGAAAATTCTTGGTCACAAAAATGATCCAGGCGTCGATATTCTATCAATCATCTACAAGCATGGTATCACGATCGACTTCCCGAAAGAGGTAATCGACCAAGCAGAAGCGGTGCCAGACCAAATCGCAGAAGGTGATTTAGAAGAACGTAGAGATCTTCGCGATGAAGTGATCGTGACGATTGATGGAGCTGACGCAAAGGACTTGGATGATGCAGTTACCGTAACGAAGCTGCCTGACGGTACATATAAGCTTGGCGTACATATTGCAGACGTAAGCCACTATGTAACAGAGGGATCCGCGCTTGACCGCGAGGCATATGACCGTGGTACGAGTGTGTATTTAACAGACCGTGTAATTCCAATGATTCCACATCGTCTATCGAACGGTATTTGTTCATTGAATCCACAGGTCGATCGTTTAACGCTATCATGTGAAATGATCATTAACGGCTCTGGTATGGTGACGTCCCATGAGATTTTCCAAAGTGTGATCCGCACAACGGAGCGTATGACGTACTCAGATGTGTATAAAATCTTAGAAGAAAAAGATGAGGATTTAATCGAGCGCTATAAGGACCTTGTGCCAATGTTCGAGAACATGGCGGAGCTTGCGGCAGTGCTTAGAAAGAAACGCGAGGAACGCGGAGCTATCGATTTCGACTTCCCAGAGGCTAAAATTCTAGTAGACGACGATGGCTGGCCAACAGAGGTCGCTATTCGTGAGCGTACGGTGGCAGAGAAGCTGATCGAGGAATTCATGCTAGCTGCCAATGAAACCGTAGCAGAGCACTTTAAATGGATGGATGTGCCATTCATTTACCGTATCCATGAAGATCCTAAGCCAGAAAAGCTTCAACGCTTCTTCGGCTTCCTAACGAACTTCGGCTTAGTAGTAAAAGGAACAGGCAATGACATTCACCCGAAAGCTCTTCAAGAGATCATTGAAAGCATCGAGGGAATGCCAGAGGAGCCAGTTATCTCGACGATGCTTCTTCGTTCCCTACAGCAGGCAAAATATTACGGAGAATGTCTAGGTCACTTTGGTTTATCGACTGAGTTCTATACACATTTCACGTCTCCGATTCGTCGTTACCCTGACTTGATCGTACACCGTCTGATCCGTACGTATTTAGTGAATGGGGATGTATCATCCGCAACGGTTAACCATTGGGGTGCAATCATCGACGACATCGCAGAGCATACATCCAAACGCGAGCGCCGTGCAGTAGATGCAGAGCGTGACACGGATGCACTGAAAAAAGCACAATATATGGCGGATAAAATCGGTGAGGAATTCGAGGGTATCGTGAGCTCGGTTACGAACTTCGGTATGTTCATCGAGCTTCCAAACACGATCGAGGGTCTTGTCCATGTGACGAACATGACAGACGACTACTACCGCTTTGATGACCGTCAAATGATGATGATCGGGGAGCGCTCTGGTAAGCAGTTCCGTATCGGTGACGAGGTGACGGTTAAGGTTTCCGGCGTTAAGCCAGAGGAAGCAGCAATCGACTTCGAGGTTGTCGGCATGAAGAAAGCATTTGGCCGCAGCACGCGTAAGGAAAGCCCTAAGGTCATCCACGCATCGAAAAAAGGCTCTGGCAAGGATAGAAAAGATAAATCACAGCCAGGACCGAAAAAAGGACCAAATCAGAAAAAGAAATTCTACGAAGGCGTTGCGAAGAAATCTCAAAAACGCAAGCGACCAAAGAAAAAATAAAGAGGGAGCGGCCTAGGTCGCTCCACCTAGCTTTAGACAGGGGTGAATAGAATGGCAAAGAAGCATGACGACAAGCCACTAGCACAAAACAAGAAGGCCAATCATGACTATTTTATCGAGGAAACAATCGAGGCAGGTATCGTCCTACAAGGGACCGAGATCAAATCCATTCGTAACGGGAAGGTGCAGCTAAAGGACGCATTCGTACGCATCCGCAACAACGAGGCGTGGATCTCCAACATGCACATCAGCCCATACGAGCAGGGAAATCGCTTCAACCACGATCCGCTGCGTTCTCGCAAGCTACTACTACACAAAAAGCAAATCAGCTCGCTAATCGGTGAAACAAAACGTGATGGCTTCACCATCGTACCGCTTAAAATGTACTTAAAGAACGGCTACGCAAAGGTCCTAATCGGCATCGGTAAAGGGAAAAAGGATTACGACAAGCGCGACACATTAAAGAAAAAAGAAGCAAAACGCGACATCGAGCGAGCATTCAAGGATGCACAACGCTAAGGCACTTCCACGTTATCCGGATAGTGGCAGTATGTATCACTTGAATTTTGACCTAATTTGATGTATAGTTATCTATGTAACGAAGCTTACATTATTCCATAAACGGGGACGTTATGGATTCGACAGGGATAGTCTAAGCTTGAGTTGCGCGTCAGAGGCTCGGCTCTGTAAAAACGGACCTTATAATAACAGGCAAAACAAACAACAACTTAGCATTCGCAGCGTAAGCTCGGATCTGCTTTATCTATCCATCGCCCATGTGGCTAGGTAGAGCTCACTCTTAGTGGGATACGGTTGGCAGTGCCACTTGAGCTGTCAGCAAGAGATTTCCAAGTTAGCGTACAGGACGCCCGCTTATCGGCATAATGCTACGCGAAACTTCAAATAGGTAAGATACACGCGTAGAAGCTTAAGTGTTAGAGTTTCTGGACGCGGGTTCAAATCCCGCCGTCTCCATATACCGAAATCATATGATTTCATTCAGTGTTAAAACCCTTGGTATTCAAGGGTTTTTTCTTTTTGCCTATATCATTTAGTTTCAATGAATATCAATCGAACGTAGTCAAAAACGTAGTCAAAAATGTTACAAGTTTATATAGCTAGCAAACTTTAAAATTGCTTCGTCTTTTGGTTTCTGTGTAACGTGTGTGTAAATATCCATTGTTGTTTTTACATCAGTGTGCCCTAAACGAACTTGAACTTCTTTTAAACTAGCACCCGCTTCAAACAGTAAAGAACAATGCGTGTGGAGTAAACCATGCGTTGTAATCTTACCTAGATTGTATTTCGTTTGTACGTGTATGATCCATTTCCTAAGCTTTGTAAGTTGTAAGTACTCATTTTTGTCATTGTGATTAGGTTTCATCGTATTAAAGCCTAATAACAGATAATCTTGCTTCTGCTTTTTCTTTCACTCTTTTAAAACAGCCATTGTCTTGTCGCCCATTTTAATTGTACGAGCAACACCTGTTTTTGTGGATTTAACATAAAGTTGGATTACTTTTACCACGTTGAGCCTTGCTGATTCGCAGTTCGTTTGTTGTGAAGTTTAAGTTATTCCAAGTAAGAGCCAGTGCTTCATATTTACGCATTCCACTGAAAGCGAGGGAACGGAATAGAGCATAAGCTTTGTGGTTACTTTCACTCTTTAAGGATGATAGGAACTTTTTGTGAATGATGATTTGGAGGAGCCGTGTGCGTAAATAACGCAACCACGGTTCTGTAAGGAGGAAGCAACACAATCTATCGAAAGGTAGCTGAATGTTGTAAATCCGCATTTCCTATAGATAAAAATAGCCCTCTTCTTTTAAAAGAGGGAGGGCTTATTTTTATTTGTTTTGTTGTTCCATAAAATAAGCTAATAGTAAATCTTTTTGGATACTATCTACAATTCGATAATTTGATTGCCAAAGAGTTTTACTTTTACCTACTTGTTGAGGGTTTGTATCTGTATCAAAAGTATTTTGTACTAAACGAAGACCAGCTTTTTCCCAAACTTCAATTGGGTCAAATCTCCATTCTAAAACACCATCTTCTTCTTTTAATAGTGCTCTAAAAGCACCGAAGATAGGGAGAATAAATCCAATGGAGATTTCATGAGAAAGTGTTTTTTGAGTAAATAATGTTGAGAAATTGCCGTTGCTCTCAACCCCACGAACACCTCCGAAACGACCAGTTCTTCCCTCTTCATTTTTAAATTCTTGATATCTTTCTGGTAATTCGGTTTGGATTTTTTCATACAACTCGACAAGTTTAGGAATCTGTAAAGCTAATTGTCTGTAGATATTAGGATTACTGTCGAATTCTTTTTTGTAATCTTTAAATACAGAATGTTTAGCAGAATATGTTGACACAGGAGCACTACTATCATCTGGATAACGTTTAATATTAAAAGCAAACATTAGTTTTAATAATTCGATGATAGGAATACGTTTGTTATCATTATCTTTAAAAGCAACTTCATTTACATAAACTTCATTTTTTATTGCTTCTTTAACAAAATCAAATTTATCATCAAGTTCGAATAGTGCAAGGTCACTAACTTGAGCAGATGTGTTTCGTGCATCTGCTAGTGCAGCTACATCTAAATCCTTTCCAATTAGAATCTCTAGTTTAACATATTTTTTTGTAGTTATAGATAAATGGTTACGATTTTCAATAATTGCTTGATACGTGTGACCTCCATCGAGGATTCCAAACTTTTTTGGATCATCCCCTAAGTCTAATTCAGCCATACTATCGTTTGTATGAAATTTAAAGTTATTTGCGGTAATAACAATACCACGGTTATTAAGGTCAAAATCATTATCCGTGCTTTTAACCGCAGTAATTAGTTGTTTAGCTACAGACGTATTCATTTTAGGTTTTCGGGGATTTACTTCTAAAGAAATACCACTTGGTAAATCTTGAAATTCCGTCCATGCATAATAAGTTGTAACGTTCGGATTTGATGGTGATGTGATTGTTCGTACTGTTTTTACTTTAAACTTTGTATTCATTTGAATACCTCCTAAATTTTTTCGCTTGAGCATTTGTGCTAAGCAGTAATTAAATCTTACCTTAATAATCCGATTTTAAAAAGGAACCATAGTTCCTTTTTAATTATTTTTTTGTTAAATTAGGTATATGACAAAAAAACAACTATTAACTGAACATGCTATAAAACTAGGAAATATTATTAAAGACTACAGATTAGCACTTTCTCTTGAAAAGAAATCAAGGCAATACTTCATTGATGATCGAATTAATAAGCAATTATTACCTGAAGATTGGATATCTGAAAAAACGTTAACAAATATTGAAAATGGATACAATATGCCTAGCTTAGTAACATTGAAATATTTATCCATTGCTTTAGAAGTTGATTTTCTAGTTCTAATAAATGCTATAGAAAAATATATTTTACCTTCTGAAAATAGTAATCGAAACTAGGAGAAGGTTCTTAACAAGGCCTTTTTTTTGCCTTCATTCATAAAGAAAGCCAATCTTATTTAGTTATTTTTAGATAGATTTTGGTTATTATTGTTTTGAACTTATAATTGTTTAAGTTAAGAAGATATAATGCCTTGATGTGGGCTGCTTATAAGAAAAATGAGGAAATAAGGATATTTTAGTAGACGTTCAAGTAAACCAACGACTTAAAAAACGAAATAGGAGAATTAGCATTTTTTTGGCCAGAGAAGTGACAGGTGCATACTACTAATTTGTGAATAGTTGAATAGCAACGGAAAAAGCTTGGTAGAGCCTTATATAATAAGGTTTTTACCAAGCTCTTTGATTATTGATACCGGTTCTGATACACCAATCTATACGTTAGTAGGGTTTACCAAAAATTTTTTAGGTTAATTTTAATCTTAATTACTTCATCATTTGAACTGGTTATAAACATTTCAGGCTGAAATGTTTCGATTATTAACAAGTAGTTATCTAAAAGTGAATCGTCTAAATCAAATTGAATTTCAGGGAACTGATTCTCCCAATTTGTAAAACATAATTGTGAAAACTCAGAATCTAACGGATTTGTTAAAACTTCTTTAATTACAGAATTCAATTCTTGGAAATTTAATAACATTTTAGGATACCAAGAATCATCACTTAGTAAAACTTGTCCACCAGATGTAAATATATCTCTTAAGGAAGATGTATAAACAAAATGCTTAGAAATTAAGTAAGGGGCAACTTGACTATAGTCTGCTCGACTTCTAAAGAGATAATTAGGGAATAGAATATAACATTCAGCTTTAAGTTGGTTTTGTAAAATAGGTGATAAACTACTGAAAGGTATTGGTTCTAAATTTGGTATCTCATCATCTTTATTATCTAATTGAGTAGTATTTATATACCACTTATCACCTAATTTATCTTTTGAGACTTCAAAGTACTCTCTAAGAAACTCGTTTTTAACTTCATTAGTTAGCGTTCGGAATATTGCATAGTTTTCATATTTGTTAAATATTTTTTCTATGGCTTCTTCATCTGAGTTCATATTTATCGCAAATCTAGGGGAGTGTGTTACTTCGATTTTATCAATACTTTTTCCATAAGGAGCATATTTAATTTCAATGTAATTAATTGGTTCTTTCTTTTTAGGTTTTCGACCGTAAAATACAAATATTTCTTCATATTCTGTCGAAGAACTTAAACTTTCAAAGATACTATTTCCTTTTGACCGCCAGTTTCCTGAATTAGAATACTTAATTTCCAATCCGTAAAATTTTCCGGATAGCTCTATTTCAAAGTCAGGAAATGCATGAATCCCATTGTGTTTTACATTGATTGTGGATATTTTTAATAACTCATCAAATACTAAACTTTCAAATCCATTACCATTTTCTATCGAGTGTAAAAGGTTTTCATTGCCTTCGATAGTGGCTTTTAAATCCTCTAAAATACTTTCAATATTTTCAGTCATTGTGTCATCTCCCTCTATTTATAAATATAACTCTAACACAATAAGGAAGGTGAGGAAGATTAAATAAAAAAACGGTAATAAAAAAGACAATCAAAATATTGATTCGATTGTCTGTTACTGATGCTAATTAAAATATAAATGCCAATTTGATTCTAATCTTTTTGCTATATGGTATCCTAATAATGGAGGCACAGCATTTCCAATAATTTTATATGCACTAGAAGCAGATAAACCTTCGATTTCTAGTTCTTTATTTTTGTCCCAAACGAATTCATAATCATCAGGGAAAGTTTGAATTCTTGCACATTCTCTTACTGTAAGACGACGTGGTAATAATCCAGCTTTTAATTCTTCTAAATAAACTCCACCATTTTCTTCTGATAACCTTCTAAATTCTATATTGCCATGATGTTCTGAACGAATTGTTGGAGCGATTCCATTCAAATTTACTTCGTTTTGTCCTTGGCAATGAGCACCCATAAATTTAGCTTTAGAGTATTTCTTTTGAGCCATATCAAGAGTTTCATCCGGCTCTTGTAGCCCGGTGAAAGCTTCTTGAGTAGTAACAAAAGGAGCTAAAGAAGAATTGTTTGGTTGAGTATTCGGTAAATAATGAGTTTTTAATGGATAAGGATCGAATTGCTCAGGGATAGACTCTAATGTTAAAGCAGCAATTGCTTCGTTTGTAAGGTAGTCTTTATTAAATCCATAAAATATTACACGTTCTCTCGATTGTGGTACGCCGTATTCTGCAGAATGTAATACTTTAGCTGGAATAACGATAAAGCCATTTTCTCCAATGTTTCTAAAGTCATTTTCAATAATTTCTTTTACATCACCAAGGTTTACTAACCCTTTTACATTTTCGGCAATGAATACTTTTGGCTTCGTAACTGAAATTACTTCACGCATCCACATATATAATTGTCCACGGCTTTCTTCGCTAGGTTCATCAATATCTGAAATTTCGCCATTATGAGACTTTTTAGAGTTTAAGCCTTGTCGGTTGCCAGCTACTGAGAAATCTTGACAAGGGAAGCCGCCTGTTACTACGTCTACATCTGAAGGGAATATTTCTTTAATACCTGTTTTATACTTCTTAACTAAGTCAACGATGCTTTCTAGATGATAAATATCAGGAGAAAGTCCTTTTTTGCTAAAATATTTAATCCAAGCCCTTTTGGCATCAGGACGGATATCGTTTGCAAAGATAGTTTTAAAAATAGTTTCTTCTAAGTACGACCATGTGTTGTCTAATTTAGATGTAGTCCAATTAGGATTAACGACAGGATTTAGAGCACGGCTTAAAACATTAAAGCCACCTTCAAAGCCTAAGTCCATTCCTCCACATCCTGAAAATAATGATAAAACTTTTAATTTTTTTTGCATTAATTTTTCCCCCATAACAATTACATTATATATAAAAATGAAGAAAATTACTTAATTAATATCTTTGTTTTGGCACGATTAGTTTTAATCATACCTAAAGTCACAGCTTTTTATAAAGGTTGAGAGAAGAAGACCATAAACCATTCTAGAATAATTTTGAGAATGCTGTTCAGTTAAACTACTTTTGCAAATCTGAATATCTAGATTTGTTATATTATAAAGTTTCTTTTTCCCGATTTCATAATCTTCTTTAACATAAGCATTTGAATTTCAATTGTTGTTATTTGTACTTTAGATTTATATTCAAGGATAAACTACTGTTCGAAACTTGCCAAAATCTTGAGCCTCTTTAAAAATCTCCTTGTAGAAACAGTGTTTGCAGACACTGCCGTCCCCGATATATTCCCACATCCTATTTTATAAGTATAAACCAACAAGAAATTAATATCAACGACTTTATGTGTAGTTTTATGTACGTTTTTATGTACGAATTAATGGAGTATGATAATATTTATTTGTTGTTATGCTATATTTAATAAAAATAATGTTTTGGGGTGAAGTTTGTGAGACTGAATAGAGAAGCAGTATCTTCTAGAATTAGAATTATAAAAGAAAAAATAGGTTTATCGATTAGTCAAATGGCTGAAATAGTGGGAACATCTAAAACTAACTTAAATGCATATTTAAGAGGGGTTTCTCTTCCTCCAGAAAAAATAGCTCAAAATATATCCAAATTAGGAGGATATAAAGAGAATTGGGTGTTTTATGGGGATAATTTTGATTATATTAATGAACTTTTAATAGAGTTGGAATTTGAAGAAATGATCAAAGATCGTCCTTATGTTGTAGATGAAATAAATGAAGAGTATGAAATGTTATTAACTAATAAAGAATATGAAGGTTTAAACAAAGAGGATTTGTTATATGCAATTGTTATGAATAAATACAATGTGTATTTTGATTTATATATTATAAATGTAATACAACCTATTGTTAATAAATTGGATTACGAATTGAACAAAATAGACGAAAAAGATAAATATATAAATAGATATATTTCAAGAATAAATAATTTAGTAAAAAAAGAAACCCCAATTATTAAATATGGAGATAAAGACGGAATATATAAAATTGCAAAAAACCAGTATGATATTATGATTTCATCATGTGAAGTTTATGATGAAAAAAATAACAAATTTGGTGATATAGTAAATTTGTTTATAAATAAATTAAGTTCAGAAAATGAGGTGCGAAATTTCTTAAGAACTATTTCAAATTATGAAAATGTGAAATTTGATTCTGAAGATATAAAAACAAAGCAACTTGTTGAAAAGCTACATAATTTATATCCTCAAATTGTTAAATTATCAAATCAATCTTCCGAATAAATCTATTTTCATTAATATTTAATATATATGTCCAATAAACATACGAATTGGTGGAAACTCATTTCGTGAAGCATGTTGTCTTTTGGGAAATCATACAAAGTTTATTGGGTTTAATTTTATTTTGGAAATCATCCAGCGTAATGATTAGTTTTTTTAATTGACACTTAAACGGAGTTCTAACAACTCTATCGAGTGAAATAGGTCTGTTCTAAACAAGTTATAAACGCAAACATATCTATGTCTAACGAAGTTTGTTAAAAACTAAAACTATTTATAGACAAAGACATTAAGTTATTGAGAAAAGTTAATTGGTCCCTGCATATGAATGGTATAAAGTGGACGAGGAAGATTTTTATAAAGGGTTAGAAGAAAACGATTTGTTTATAGTTTGACTTTAGAAGAATGATGTATCCCTGATAGTATGATATTTTAGGAGAAGGATAAATTTTAAAATAGTCTCAAAAGAAATATTAGTTGATATAATAATAATACAAAAAGGGAGATTATATATGAACTTTTCGTTGGATGTATCTGACGTTCTTTTGTATTTAGAATTAAGGAAAAAAGCAAATAAACCATTTTACTTATATGAACTTAATATGCTGTTGTATTTCTTGGAAAATTACGAACATGTGAATGAATTTAGAAGTAAAATCAATGAACTAAATATTAAATTGCCTTATAAATTTAAAGCTTATTCTTTGATTCATTTTATAGAAGATTATGAAGAATGTATTAAATTCAAAGATGAGATATTTCAAAATACTAAACGAAAATATCATAAAATTTTTAATCATTTAATTCTATTGTCTAAATCGAAAGAACAAGCACTTGAACTAATACATGAAGCAAAAAAATATAACATTAATTTTGATGTCGAAGCATGGAGCAATCGTTTTGATTCATTTAATATTATTCAATCAAACCAAGTACAATGGAAAGAATCCCAACTAAACAATCATAAAGACAAGGATTTTCCCTCAATGTATGTAGATTATAGTCGAATGAAACTAGAGTATTTTAAAGGTATATCGTCACTACAATTAAAACAAGATTTACTAAAGGAACAATCTAAAGATATAGATAATCAAAATAGAAAAACTGCGCAAAAATCAGTTTTTATTCGTAGCGTGTATATTAAAGAATTTGCAAAAAAAGTAGCACAAGGGGTATGCCAATTATGTGAAAATCCAGCTCCATTTCGCAATAAAATAGGCGAACCGTTTTTAGAAGTTCATCATATTCATTATCTATCTAGAGGCGGTAGTGACTGTTTAGAGAATGTAATAGCACTTTGTCCAAATTGCCACAGGAAAACACACATATTGGAATCGAAAGAAGACTTGAATATAATGGAAGAAAAGGCGTTAGCAAACATGAAATTTTAAATATAAAGATAATTCCATAATGTGGAAAATAAAAAAGGGGAAAATGTATCCCTCTTGTCAATTTCATCTAGTTTCAATGAGTATGAATCGTGCGTAGTTATAAACGAAGCCACTAATTCTACTTCAACATCCATATTAGCACTAGCTTTGTATATATAAATATTTGAAACTGTTAACTACTTTTTTCGTATATCTATTAAGAAAAATTAGAGAGAGGTGTAATTTTGGGGGTACCAGCTTTATTGTCAATAGTAACCTTAATAGTAGCGGTAATTATCAGTGGTAAAGCTTTATTATCAAAATCTGAACTTGAACAAGTATTCCTTACACATGAACAGAAAATAAAAATGCATTATTATAAATTGTTCGGTTTGTCGGGATTAATTGCATTTCTTGTAAGTGATCTTTATATTCTCTGGAGTATAACTATTAATAAAAAAACAGCAGAAATGGTAAATTGGAGTTTTGCGTTTGGGATTGCATTAGTTATATTTATCTGTTGTTTGATATCTTTAGGGACAATAGAGAGGTTTGTACAGAACTTTTTAATAATGCACCATTTTAAATATAAAGTAACACTAAATAATTTTGGTGATGTTTATATACTTAGGATGATGAATCAAGAAGTATGTATATGCTCTAAAGATCCCAATGTCGTTTTTTTGAGGAATGATGATATAGAATCGATACTTGTTAAAGTGGATGATTTATTGCTTAAACCACTTACTAAAGAAAGACTTCAAAAACCAAATAAATCTTTTTGGCAAAAGGTACTGGAATAGGAGGGTTCTACTTTCCATTGTCTAATAAGAAGAAAAAGGATGATGAAGAAATCAATAGAGAAAATAATATTGGGATATCGGTATTTTTGCGAAATGGGAGAAGATAAAATTTACATTCATACCGACATCGGCGTTGGACAAATAACTCAAGAAATAATTGTGGCTTGGTTGGAAATTAGATAGTAAAATAATAGGGGTTGATAATCTAAAGAAAATTCTTGGAAATATACCATTAGGCTTCCTTATGGAAGTCTTTTATTATGATGAGATAAGGATTGGTAGTCACGTGAAAAATAAACAATAGTGTCGAGATTCCCTTATAACCATCATAGTAAATCAGATTAGTATGCAGAAGGGTGGGAAAATAATGAAAGATGATATCGTAGAAAAATTAAAATTATTGGATGATACTGGATTAGTGAGTGTTTATGGACATTGGATGAATGAATTAAAAGAAAGAGGAATGATAAGAACAAAGAATGTAATAGGAGAACTCGGAGAATATTTTGCTATTAAATATTATATAGAAAATCCAAAATTTCCTAAACTCCAAGCAGCACCAACAGGTACACAAAATATAGACGCTATAAGTATAAACGGAGAAAGATATGCGATTAAATCAACAACTACAAAATGTACAGGTGTATTTTATGGTTTGAACGAACCAAATAGTGATATCTTTGAGATTCAAAAATTTGAATATGTGATTATTGTCCAATTTAATAAAGATGTCTCATTGAATTCGATTTACCAACTTTCATGGGAGAACTTCTTAAAACATAAGCGATGGCATAGAAGGGTACGGGCTTGGAACCTTACTTTAAGAAAGGATCTAATTGACGACTGTGTGAAGATATTTTAATATTTTTTTATATTATAATTTAACTACAAAAAATTGCTATTTCTTGAGACTTCCATTGAATGAGTAAGTAAGGTTTATTAGTTAATCAGATGCTCATCATTTGGTATGAATTTTATTATTCCATTCGAGTGTGTATGTTTGAAAAACTTAACCATTAAAGTATGAACAGGTGCAATTAATAGATTGTTAGAACAAGAATAACGAAAGGATAGTCATTGGAATGCTCTGTTTTTATATGTCGAGTCTATTAGATGTATAGAAATACTCTCGTATGGTGGTATAAATATTATACAACAAAATAGGAGTGGGTTTTGTGAAAAAGAAAATTTACGACGATTATGTATTAGCACATTTAAAAGAACGAAATTTTAAAAATATTAAAGAACTTCATATATATATTAATGACTATATCTTTCACTGTTCTGAGAAATATTATCGTATTCAAGAAAAAAATTATCGTATGACTGTAATAGACGCTTATAGGTACGAAGTTCGGTTACAAGAAATTGATAAATATGGAGCGTTGGTTCTTGATGGAAATGACAAAGTATATGGTCGTAGGATGAATATTGATGAATTTGAAGAAATTGCTGAGGTATTAGAAATAGAGAAGAAAGAGGTAGATGAATGAAAATTCGTATTAATCAAGGATTATGTTAGATGGTTTGACTATAAGATTAAGAACTTGGCTCAATTTTTTATCCTCATACTCCTTAATAAAATCATAAAATCCACACTAACTAGTCGAATAAAAAAAGTCTCTAAATCTGGATTTTAAGGAAATCAATGATAATAATTTTAACAGAGTTGAAAAGAATCCCCTTTTTGATACATATCATGTCTTATATAATTAATTTCCCTCTTATTACATCTTCTAATTAACTTCCTATCAAGTGTTTTTGGTCCAACGTGAGTTGCCTATTATTTTTGTAAAAAACAAATCATATCAACTAACATAAACAAAATATGGAACAAGTGCTATAATCTATAACATAAGATAGATTTAAAATGTCTTATTTGAAAAAATACATAATATTTGAATAATAACTATTGATTGAAGTGATAATTTATCACATCACATCATAGATTATCTAACTCGAAAACCCTATTTAACTATTATTAGTAGAAATAAAATGACATGACATAAAAGGATGAACTATCTTGAAAGATTTAATTTTAACTCCCTACGCACCAAATTTAGTGGAGTCTACACGTTCGATTGGTTACTCCTTTGAGACCGCATTAGCAGACATTATTGACAACTCTATAAGTAATTTTACAAGTCGTGTGGATGTAAAATTTTCTAGTACTGATATTCCGTATGTTGCCATAATAGATAACGGAATTGGAATGAGTACCGTCGAGCTTGAAAAAGCGATGCGTTACGGAAGTAGTAGTTCCTTAGAAGAACGTGGAAAATCTGATTTAGGCCGATTTGGGCTAGGCTTGAAAATGGCCTCAATGTCACAATGTAGAAAGCTAACTGTCATATCCAAACAACGTGGCATAATCTCAGCTGCTACGTGGGATTTAGATTATATTCATCAGACTGAGGATTGGTCTTTAAAAAGATATAAACAGGACGAAATTTCCAATCTAAGATTTTCAACTATCTTAGAAAACTATGATTCTGGAACTATAGTATTATGGGAAGAATTAGATAGAATCTCGGAATCTCCGAAGGAATTTGATAAAGAGTTCAATGAAAAGCTAAATTTAGCAGATAAACATATGGCGCTTGTCTATCATAGATTTTTAGAGAATAAATTGTTTAAACAGCATTTTGAGCTTTTTTTCAACAATAGAAAAGTAGAGCCAATAGATCCGTACATATTGTCAAATCGAGCTACACAGCAATTGGAAGAGGAAACATTATTTATAGACCAAATACCAATAAAAATAACCCCGTATATTACGCCTTATGTTAGCAAGCTTTCCACAAAAGAAAGGCAAATGCTAAATGAATATAAAGATTTGAATTTAAAGCAGGGTCTATATATTTATCGGAATAATCGACTACTTATTTGGGGGAAATGGTTCCGCTTATTAACTGATGGGGAACTAAAGCGTCTTGCAAAAATACGTATTGATATTCCAAACAATATTGATACTCTTTGGGCAATTGATGTGAAAAAGTCATCTGCTCAAATTCCAAGTATGATTAAAGAGCAGCTTAAACAAATTGTTCTGCGAGTTGTTGGTAAAAGTGAGCGTGTGTATAGATATAGAGGACGAAAAGTAACACAAGATAGCTACCAACATATATGGAATAAAATAGAGAATCGTGAAAAAATGCAATACTTAGTTAATCGTGATATTCCAATTTTTAAAGCTATACAGGAATCCTTAAACGATGAGCAGTACAAGCTTATAGATGGTTTTATTAAAAGTATTGAAGATAATTTCCCGTATTCCGCTGTTTACTATGACTTAGCACAAGATGAGCAATTTGAGGATAAAACACTGGAAATAGAACAAGTTTACGAGATAGCTAAAAATACTATTAATACATTAGCTAGCGTAAAGGATGAGCAATTCAAGCATTTGAGAATGTTGTCGGCAATTGACATGTTCCAAAAGTACCCGGAGGTTATACGAATGCTAGAAGAGGAGTTAAATGAAAATGAATAATGATATCGTAACAACAATAGAAGATATGGCAACTTTATTACTGCCCAAAGATAAACTTGAGGAAATTACCGAAGCTCAGATTAAGCTAACAGTACAGGCAATTATACCAACTGTGCAAATGAAATACGAAAACAGACAAATTGATCAACCGCTTATTGATAAGGCTATAGCAAATCTTGAGGAAAGATTCGCTATCACTATGGATACAGGCATCATTCTAAAAGAGGATAATTATAAGAAATGGTATTTTAGTTCTAAGGCTGAGCGTGGTACTGAATATTGGGATCGATATAATCGATATCTTACAAATGACGTAAAATTACCTCAAATAGTCATTAATAAAATTGAAGAAGCTTCGGAAGATATAATGGATGTTCTTGGTGATCCACTATCTATAACAGAATTTAACCGTAGAGGACTCGTAATTGGTTCCGTTCAATCTGGTAAAACGTCAAATTATACAGCAATAATTAATAAGGCTGTGGATAGTGGTTACAAAGTTATTATTTTGTTAACTGGTACAATTGAAAAACTAAGAAAGCAAACACAGAGTCGTATTGACGAAGGCTTTGTTGGAACAGATAGTCGAAATTTCATCGAATATAAAAAATTAAATAGAAAAAATACGTATTTAGGTGTTGGCAAATACAACAAAAAAATTAATGTAGCGTCCTTTACTACCACGGAGAAAGATTTTGATTTAAAAGGTCTTAACATGAAGCTAGCATCTGTAACAGACCCAGTCATTTTTGTTATTAAGAAAAATAAGTCGATTTTGGAGAAGCTTCATAACTGGTTGAAAGGGAAAAATGCTGACCTAGTAACAGGTATGATCGACTTGCCAATGCTACTAATTGATGATGAAGCAGACAATGCATCAGTCAATACAAATGATCCTGATAAAGATCCTACAGCAATTAATAATGGAATTCGAAATTTGCTAAGATTATTTAGAAAATATAGCTATGTGGGTTTTACTGCAACACCTTTTGCTAATATATTTATTGATCCACAAATAGGTGTTGAAGGAAATGATGATTTATTTCCAAAGGATTTTATTTACTTATTAGAGCAACCTTCCAATTACGTAGGACCTATACAAATGTATAGTGAGAACGGCCAATACAATTATATGATTAGACATAATGATGATATGGAAAATATCCTAGATTTAAAGCATAAAAATGGTACTAAAATTTCAGGATTGCCTGCTTCGCTTAAGCGATCTATCCAGTTGTTCTTAATTGCAAATGCTGTTCGCGATTTACGTGGTCAAGAAAAACAGCATCGTTCTATGCTCATTCACGTATCAAGATTTATTAGCGTTCAAAAAGATGTACAAGAGCATGTGAAAAATTACTTTAATTTCGCAAAGGAGCAAATTAAAAATTATGCACTTGCTGATGTGGAAGAGCCTTTCATCAAGGAATTACATACTCTTTTTGATAAAGAGTATGGCAAAGAAAGCGCTGCAATATACGGAGAGGAATCCTATAAGAAAATAGAAATTGACGAGCAATGGGAAGATGTGAAGCAAGTACTTTATAAGGCAGTTAGTCCAATTCAAGTTCATACAGTAAATAGTGGCTCCGCCTCCCAAAGAATGAATTATGAGGAGTATGAAGAAGGATTAAGGTTAATAGCAATTGGTGGTTTAAGCTTAGCTCGTGGACTTACGCTTGAAGGGTTAACAATCAGTTATTTTTATCGAAATACAAAAATGTATGATACGTTGATGCAAATGGGAAGATGGTTTGGCTATCGTGACGGGTATGCCGATTTATGTAGACTTTGGACATCCTGTGAGTCTGCAGGTTGGTATGAACATATAGCTGAAGCTACAGAAGAATTACGAAATGAAGTAAAACGCATGTCTTGGGGGAAAAAACGTCCTATAGATTTTGGACTACGTGTACGTTCTGCAGAGGATACTCCGTTAATTGTCACAGCAAAGAATAAATTGAGACATTCTGAACAAATAAAACTTGTAAGACAGTTAAATGGTCGAATGATTGAAACAGCGATACTTCCTTCTAAGAAAGAGGAAATCGAGGCTAACAACAACGTAATAGAGCGCTGGCTAGTAAATAATAAAAAGTATTTTATAGAGAATACTTCTGACATAGGGGTTCAAAAACCAACATTTAAAGATGTGCCTAAAGAAGCGATTATTGATTTATTAACTTTAGTGGAATATCCTTATATGAATGAGTTTTCAAAGGACAGCATTCTTGTTGGTGAAATTAATAAAAGTACCTCTAAAATATTTGAAAAATGGGATGTTGTCGTTGCAACGAATCGTCCTAAAAAGAATTTAGAATCAAAAATATTTGGAGAAATAGTGGTTTATCCAATTACACGTTCCTTTGATTTCTTCGGAACAGGGCATTATATCAGAATGTCTAAATCTAAGAAAAGATTAGGTTCTACTGATTATGCATTAGCAGGACTTGGAAAAGAAGAAAAGATATTAATAGAAGATAACGTAAATGAGCTTTTGAATGGAAAAAAAAATAAAAAAGGCGGCCAAAAGGCTCCAACTCAAAATATGTATTTTAATACCGGGATTCCACGTAACCCACTAATCGTTATTTACCCTGTTCAGTTATTAGATTCAAAAGGTGTAGATGCTGAGATTGATAAATATGTCGATTCAACAAATCAATTAATTACTGGTATAAGTATAGGTATTCCTGATATTAAAGGGGTAAAATCTGAAACCTATGAGTACGTGGTAAACAAGGTTTATCAAATGGAGCTAATTGAAGGTAGCTCTAGTCAGCAGGATTGGGATGAGGACTACGACGAAGATGAACTTGATACATTAGATGATTAGTGAGGAACATTAAAATGAAAATTGAGGACAATAAATATAAGCGGCTCCCAAATACACAAAGCTTTGGCATATACCTAGGATTAGATAACTTGGGTAGAACAAGTTTGTTTGTTAAGCTTTCTAAAAAGCCTATGTTTACGACTAGTAGTAGATATTTAATCTTTGAATATAACAAAAGGCATGACGGCTTGTGGGCGCTGACGGTGTCGATTGCTGAACAACAATATTCAGGTGTATTTAATAAGCTCATTACTGATTTAGTAGAAACTGTTCAGGATACTGAAAATTCATTAGTTGCTGAGAGAATGTTCATACAACGTTTTGTTGAGTGGAAAACGCTTTTTGAGCAAGAAGTAAATACAATGCTAGATTTCAATAAAATAGTAGGCCTAGCAGGTGAATTATTTTTTTTAAGCGAATTCATGGTTGAAAAATATGGAATTGTCGATAGCTTGAATGCTTGGAGTGGTCCAATAGGTGCTGATAAGGACTTTAACATTAATAATACATGGTATGAAGTAAAGACAAAGTCATTAAAAAAAGACACGATACATCTAAATAGTCAGACACAGCTTATATCTTTTAATATTGGCTATTTGACCGTTGTATCCTATGAAAAAAGTAGCTTAGCAAATTCAAATTCCACTAACCTATTCGACTTATATCAAAAAATAAGTAAATTAATTGAAACACAAAGCTTGCAACTAGAATTTGATAGAAAACTAGCTAATCTTAATTTTATTCCTGACGAAAAGTATAAGGAAATAAATTTGCTGTTTCATCAAATAGAGTTTTATGAAGTAAATGAAAGATTTCCACAAATATCAAATGTTCGATTTGATAAGGTAATCACGAATATTGAGTATGATCTTTTTTTACCTGAGTTAAAACATTACAAAATCGAGGTATAACAGATGGAATCATATAGAGTAGAGCTAGTTAACGAAATAAAGGCGAAGTCCATATCTGATAATATGTCTGATCGTGAGTCATTCTTTCATATATACTGTGAGAAGCTAGAGCAGTCTGAGATTATTGAAGATTTCCACTATCTTCATTTTAAAACGACAGGTAGCCGCAATCGGTTAATACAAATTGATGGCTATGTTTATAATGAGTTGGATAGTAAGTTAACTCTTTTTATTATACCTTCTTTGGCATATTTTGAAGATAAATCATTAACGAAGACGGAGGCAGATTCATTATTTAAACGAGCTAAACACTTTTACTTTGAGGTTAATAAAATTATTTCGGAAGCAGAAGAGAGCTCTGAGGGTTATGGTTTAGCTTATGATATATTGAACAAAAAAATTTATATCAGTGTTCTTGAAGTAGTTATTTTAACAGATCATTTGAAATCAAATGCAATTAATATCATTGAAAGTACTATTGAAAAGAACATCAGAGTAGATTACTCGATTTTTGATATTTCCCGCATGGAACTTATTGATGAATCTGTAAGCGGTAAGGAACCATTAATTATTGATCTTTGGGAAGATTTTCAGACAGAGGGCATACCGGTGCTTCCAGCATCGGAAACAAAAGAATACAGAGCGTATTTATGTAATATACCCGGTGAATTATTGGCTAAAATGTATAACAAGTACCAGTCACGATTGTTGGAAGGAAACGTTCGATCGTTTCTTCAAACGAAAGGGAAGGTCAATAAAGGTATTAGAAACACCATAATTAATAATCCTGAAATGTTTTTTGCATATAACAACGGTATTGCAGCAACTGCTGAAGCTCTTGAAATATACCAAAGAAAAGATGGTCTAGTTATTACAGGATTTAAATCCTTACAAATTGTAAATGGTGGTCAAACAACAGCTTCTCTTGCGAATGCATGGGAAAACGATACTAAGTTAAATTCACGAGAACAAATTAAACAGATATTTGTTCCAATGAAAGTTTCTGTCGTTTCCCAACAGTCCGTAGAGGAACTAATACCAAATATTTCTAGATATGCAAACAGCCAAAATAAAGTAAGTGACGCTGACCTTGCATCTAACCATCCATTCCACCGAAAAGTTGAAGAACTTTCTAGAAGACTTATTACACCTGCAGTAGGTGGAGCTCAATTTGGTAAATTTTGGTATTACGAACGTGCTAACGGTCAATATCGACAGGAAACATATAAAGCAACAGAGGCATTTAAAAAGAATTTTGAGTTGAGAAACCCCAAAAACCAAATGTTTAAAAAAGTAGATTTAGCAAAATACTATAATATATATCTACAAAAACCACATATAGCAAGTGCTGGAGCTCAAAAGAGTTTCAATAAATTCAGTGAATGGTTGATCAAACAATGGGATAAAAATCCTGACTTTGTTAACGATGAATTTTATCGGAAAATTATTGCATTATGTATACTCTTTAAAAAGTCAGATACGATTATTCGTAATCAAGACTGGTATGATAGCTACAAAGCAAATATCGTTGCATACACATTATCATTAATTTTTTACAAAGTAGAAAAGGACTTCCCTGAATCTACAATTGATTTAAATCAAATTTGGAAAGAGCAAAGTTTACCATATGGATGGGAAAAACAAATTCAAAAAGTGTCCTATCTTGTTTATCTACACCTTACGAGAAAAGATCGCACAGTTGAAAATGTTACAGAATGGGCTAAAAAAGAAACCTCTTGGAATTGGGCAAAAGAAATAGAGTTTGATTACGAGGTTGAATTTATCAGTCAGCTAGTTAGTAGGAAATATGTTACCACGCAAGAATATAGTGCTATTAAAGAGCAAAAAAGAGAGAACGAAATAAATGATCTGCTACAGGTTTACGAATATGGCTCTGCTTTTTGGAAGGAAGTTTACAATTTTGGCGTCCAAGAAAATATTTGGAATGTACAGGATGTTAGCTTCTTAAAATTAGCTATGGCAATCGATCAAGGTAAAGTGCCAACAGATAAACAAGCAGTAAAAATTCTGCAACTGCTTAAAAAAGCTAGAGTAGAAAGTTTTCCAAAATAAGAAGGGATGATGATTATATCATCCCTTTGCTTTGAATATGCATTAACATTAATAATACTACAACTTAATATCGTTGGATCATGCGAAGTGCGGAACAAGGTAGATTGAATTTGAGGGGATCTACAACTTTAACAGAAATGTTTGCTAATTTATTTGTTGATATAGGAATCGCACCTCCTACGATTGATACGGCTTTCAGTAAGGAGGTGCCAGGTATTTAACTGCATTAGTCCATTACGTACTTTTGATTATTAAACACTAAAATCAAAAAGATAAATATTGTTTCTTTCATCATAATTAATATCAATATCTTCTCTACCGTAATTCCTCAAATCATTTCTAGACACGAAATGATTATTTGAAACTCTTAAACGAGTTCTTAAATAAATACCTAAAGCTGACTTATCATTATACGTGGATAGTTGTTTAGGATATTCGTAACCATCCACCAATTGAGAACCTTCTAGTAAACAAGTCATGCTTATACCATCATCCCACAGAACAGTTATAGTGTTACTACGTGGTGGGAAGAAATTAGGATTTTGTCTAAAAAAATCTTTATTTAAAGCAATATATGCATCTGCTGTACAGACATTCCCGTTAGAAAATCCCCAATTTAATCCAGCTTGCCTTTGAACCTCATTTTCTCTTCTACTATACAAATAAACTATTGGCATACAAGTCCCCTTCTTATTTCTAATCTATATTTCAATTTATATTTTACCATAAAAAGGTTTATAAGTATGCACATTAGAATGTTTTATATTTTTATATAAGGTACTTTGTCTCATCTGTATTAGGTTGGTTATTTCGTTTTATTTCAAAAGTTCCATTGGCCCAATGAAACATAAGAAGTTTTTCCTCTATCTAAAAATTCTTCTTCACAGTCTTACCAGTGCTACTTTTAAATGGCTATCTATTTTGTCGATTGAAAAGTATATATTATTTTCATTAACTTCCACTTCATCTAGCTGTAATTGTTCCGCTGTATAAAAAATCGTCAATCAAGTGTTCGATCCGTAACATCTAAATTGTGATGCTAATTCACCTTCAAAAATTATAACCCCTAATTCATCTGCAAACTGTTGGATTAATTCAACACTACCAATATCCTTTAAAGTTACACATTAAGCTCCGTCGATGAAGAATACTTTTAAATAAAGTTACATAATTCGACCTCTTTTTAAAAAAGAACCATATATGTTATCTCGATGATATTCTATATTTGTTAATGAAGGGCGGAAAAAATCTGTTTTTGGAATGAAAATTTGGCGACCGTTAAAAGAATAAAGGTATTCACTTTCCACCTGAGGATGAACTTGGATTGTATAATCCTCATTTATTGTGTAACATCCAACATCGAAAGCCCAATGCATATCACGGTTCATTAAAATACCATTGTTCGGCGTATATAACCCATTATGACTACGAGGATGTATATGAGCAGCTTGTAGGTTATGGTAGTTTCCAGAACGGATTACTTGATTAGTTATTGCACAGCGACCTTCATATGCTACTTGAACAAAATTTCGGAACATAGCTTGGCTATTAAACAAATCTTCTACAGAACGCCCACTTGTATTTGAACGTTTAGAAATTCTTGAAGAAACATCTAAGGCTGTATTTTCGTTAAATTCCTCCATATTTTGAGTATGGGTATCTCCTGTTGGCTGTAAGATATTATGTATAGCTTGTTCGACTTCTTCGATTTCTTCTTCTAGAACACCGTAACCACCACGTATTGAATAGTTATTTATACATTCGTCAAGATATTGATACAATCGACTTGAACGATTTTTTTCTAAAAATGCAAAGTAAATTGTTTCAGATTCTTCAGTACCACCAACATTTGTAGTAAGTATATGTGGTTTTAAAACTAAGATGTCATTTGCTTCATAATAATATGTATCCCCTTCTAAAGCTCTATTTAAGTAAATACGATATTCATCACGAGGCTGTCCACCATTTCCACCACCATGGTATTTATCATTATTGTAGACATATGTACAATAATTTCGCTCGAAACGGTCTTTATATAAAGGAATAACTGTTAGGATTTGATAATCATTTAAAACTGTCTGTGAAATATATGGAAGTCTACTTAAAAATTCATTGCTTTTAGTTATCATTAAATAGCGTCCTCTTGAAGGAGTGGGTTTTGTAGGAGTAATGCTACCAAGTTCTTGATGACCTAGGCGTTTTAGTAAGTATGTCATTCAAACACTTCCTTTCTGTAATAATAAATTATACTTATAAAGGTTCGGCGATAATTCCGAACCTGTGGAAATTTAGGTTAAGATATTAAGTAAAGCACTAGCTAATTTAGCTGCAAAATTTGGTGGTACAGCATTTCCAATCATTTTATAATTATCTCCCGTATTCGAAATAAATTCATAGTTATCTGGGAAAGTTTGAAGTCTTGCAGCTTCACGAACAGTAATCGAACGAGCTTGAGTAGGATCGGGGTGAATATGCCGTAGACCGTCTTTATACAAATGGGCTGGAATAGTATTACTTGGTTCGTCCCATCGAAGCACATGATATTTGTGCACATTGGATTGACGACCAGTCATTTCTGTATACAAACGACGTAAGGCCCCGGTGCTAACATATTCATTTCGTCCACTTTCGATATCCTCTGCTAATATACGGAAAATTTGAATGTCTCGTTCACTATGAAAACGAGGGAAATGATTGGGAACATCAAAATTATAAGTGTGTGATACGTTTTTTCCTTTTACTCTTTCAATTTTACCAGTTGGGGTAAAACGTGGAAGATCGCTAATAGCATCTCTGACAGTTTGCATTTCCTCGCTAAATTGTGGCATAACATTTTGATAGAAATACTGCAATATTTCTTGAGGCTCTTCATATAAATCGTGACGAAGTCCTACAATAATTACACGTCTACGATTTTGAGGAACTCCATATTGTGTAAGGTCAAATTGTGCTTGACGTAAGTCATCTATTATTTCATAACCAGAATTTTGGATTTCTTTACGGATTAAGTCCGTTACAAGAAGGTCACCGTTACCTGGACGAGCACTTAAAATGCCTGGTACATTTTCAAAAACAAATAGTTTTGGCTGATAATGACGAACAAGGCGCATATAACTTTCAAATAAAAAATTTCGATAATCATCTCTCATCCCGTTAGTATCACGTATGCGTCCAGCGATAGAATATGCTTGGCATGGAGGTCCCCCAATAATTAAATCTACATTTTCTCCGTTAATCAAACTTTCTAGACCTTG
Organism: uncultured Psychrobacillus sp.; assembly: GCF_938022135.1. Taxonomy (NCBI): domain Bacteria; kingdom Bacillati; phylum Bacillota; class Bacilli; order Caryophanales; family Bacillaceae; genus Psychrobacillus; species uncultured Psychrobacillus sp. The sequence continues at coordinate 84,768 of NZ_CALIED010000020.1, read as the reverse complement.
ATGTGATCCGTAATTAGCATCATTTTGCCAACCGTTGATAAGTTCATTTGTTCGCTGTACGTCAAAGTGAATTACTCGTTCATTAGCATCTTCTATACCATGGTTATTTCGAAGGTGATTTCTTAAATTATTTACTTGAGGTTTTTCCCATTCAACTGCTGCTAACATATTGTAGTTAGGATTCTGCTCGAAGCCTTCTGATAGCCCCCCACAACCTGCGAAAATATCAATAAAATTCATTATATTAGCCCCTTATTTCAAGTAATCTTTTAATTTTTTTCCAAGTTCATACCCAAGTAAGGGAGGTACCGCATTTCCTACTTGACGATATTGTTGAGTTTTATTCCCATAAAATCTGAAGTCATCCGGAAATGATTGCAAACGAGCATTTTCACGAACACTTGGGACTCGATTAAATTCGTAATGAAAGTGATTACGGTGACCGGTATCAATAGTTTTAGATGGTTTATTTCTATGATAACGTGTCCAGGCTTCATTAAATTTACGACTATCACCAACGCCAGGAGGAAGATCTCTATGATTTCCACCTTCAGGGACTTGAGATATTACTTCAATAACATGATCTGTATGTTTTGTTCCTACATGATTGTAAAGATACTTAGAGTTTTTTCTCATATTTTTTTGATATTTAGTCTTAGGCTCACTCCGATACTCACTGATTTCTTCACCCATATCATTTGGTGTAAAGTCGTGAAGATCACTTATTGCATCACTAGTTGTTATATACATATCAGGAGTGAGCAGTGGTTCGGGGAATTCGAACTCTTGATCATCTAATAAACCAATAAAAAATAATCTTTTTCTAATTTGTGGTACACCATAGTCAGGGGCATATAAGATTTTATCAGTGACTGTATAACCTAATTTAGAAAATTCCTCTATTATAGCAGTTCTCGCTTTACCACCGTAAAGTGTTGTTAAACCGGGTACATTCTCAAGGAGAAAAGCTTTTGGTTGAAAAAATTCTACTGCATGGACCATAGCATTGAATAGCCTATTTCTTTCATCATTTTCAATTCGACTTCCTGTTAATGAAAAACCTTGGCAAGGTGGACCACCAATTATTAAATCAACTTGTCTATTGTTAGTAGCACTTGCCATTTGCAAGATTGTAGAGTCTTGAAATAAGTCACCATTCATTCCTACAGCTCCATCGTGATTTGCTCTAAAGCTTCTTAATGCATCTTCATTATTATCAATGCCTAATAGAACTTCATAACCGGCATCCATAAACCCTCTTGATAGTCCTCCACAGCCACAAAACATGTCAATGACTGTCGGCTTTTTGTTCTTCATATAATTTCACCTCAAAAAACTTATAGTTTTACATATAGTTGTTGATTTGCACTATTTTTATTTACAATTCCAATTTGATTACGGAGCTGCCCATTCTTCACCTCGTTTAAAAACAGTGATCCTAAAGTTCTTCTCTCACCGCTTCCCAATCTATTCCATTCGTATCCTTTAAATAAATCCTTTACAAGGAATTCTTCCCCAACACCTAGCTGTGCAATCTCTGATATGGCATGTTTCAAACAATCCATATAATCCCTCTTTTCAATAAACATAAGCTTATGCATATGATATAATTATTTTAGCATAAAGTAAAGCGGAGGGGAATATACGTTCTTATGATTTTTTACAAAATAGGCTTTAATGTAATTAAAGTGCAATTTGAAGGTTCAATTATAGAATTGTTATCATCAAGAGACTCTATATATGAAGATTTAGCGAGGAATTTAGAATGTGAAACTCTAGATTTTCAAGATTATAGCGAGGAAATAGTAATGATAGTTGATGAGAGTGGATATTTTAAAACATCATTTCCCATTTTCCAAATTAAAACACAATTTGGAGACATAGTAGAATTAGCAGGAAGCATTATATTTGCTAAGAATATAGAAACTGAAGACAGTACTGATATAGGAGGAATTTCAGAAAAAGAAATTTTTAATTTGAGAGATAATTTAAATATTAAAATAATAGGTATTACTAGGGGGATTTAAGATTAGATAGTTTATTAGAGAAACAAACAAGTGAAATAAATTAGAGTATCATTTGTTATGAATAAGGTTTCACATTAATTTGTTAAAGTAAAAAGTAGCTACACAAGCACTTTTAATTGTAAGTTGTAAAAAAAAGTTGCTGAATCTCATTAAATGAAAATTAAACACGTAACCCTAAGCTGATTCAACTTGCTAAGGAATTGTATAAATTAGATCACGGTAGACTAATCTGACAAGTATGTGGATTCGATTACCAATTAAAATATGGAGAAATAGGTTATGATTATATTGAGGGGCACCATACCAAACCAGTATCTGAAATGACTTTTGAAGAAACTAAACCTGAAGATATTACAATGGTGTGTGCAAATTGCCACCGAATGTTACATCGTAAAAGACCGTGGCTAACCATAGATGAGCTTACAAAGTTAATTGAGAAGTAGGTGTAAATAGTGACTGCAATTGAAATACTATCTTGGCCTTTTAAACAGGAGAGCATAAATCATATTAATAACAGAGAACAATATTTAAATTACCCAGTGATTTATATCCTCAATGGGAATAAGGAAGCTTACATAGGAGAGACCGTTTACTTTAAGAATCGCATGAAAGCGCATTTGAAAACTCGAAAAAGCTTAGACAGAATAAATTTAATTAGACATGAGCAATTTAACCGGTCTGCTACTTTTCATCTAGAGACGAAACTAATTAACTATTTCTTGGGTGACGAAAAATTTACTCTACAAAACAAGAGTAAAACTGCCAGCGACTTTACACATAACTACTATAACAAACCTTTTTATGATCAAGAGTTATTTAAAGAACTTTGGAAAAAGCTCTATAAACAAAAGCTTGTGGATAATGAGCTTCATGTAATTGAAAATAAAGATATTTTTAAGCTATCTCCATTTAAAGAGTTATCTTTAGAACAGCTTGAGCTAAAAGATAAAGTGCTAGAATTTTGTGAGAAGCGTGTTTTAGTAAATAAAAACAGCAGTTATGGTAGTTTATTGGTGATTGAAGGCGAAGCTGGGGTTGGCAAAAGTGTTGTACTAAGTTCGATTTTTAATACTATACAAGAGAGAGCAGCAGAGCAATCATCCAATCTGATTGGTACTGAAAACTATTTAGTTGTAAACCATGAGGAAATGTTTAAAACATATAAGGGAATTGCGAAACAGGTAAAGCATTTAAAAGGAAGGGATTTTGCAAAACCTACTCCACTGATAAATAAGCTTCAAAAAGCTGAAAAGAAAGCTGATATTATTCTCATAGATGAAGCACATTTACTTTTGACAAAGTCTGATACGTATAATAACTTTCATGGAAATAATCATCTAGAAGAATTATTAAAGCTAGCAAGAATAGTTGTAATTATTTATGATCAAAATCAAGTGTTAAAACTAAAAAGTTTATGGGGAGATGCAAAGCTAGAAGAGTTGAAAGTATTGAGTGCAAGTTATGAAGAATACCAATTAACCAATCAATTTCGTATGCAGGCAAATGATGATTTAATAAATTGGATCAACAATTTTAAACGGAAGCAATTATTACCGATACCTAAAGATGAAAATTATGAATTTAAGGTGTTTGGATCGCTTAAGGAAATGCACGAGGAAGTAAATAGAAAAAATGAACAGTTTGGCTTAAGCCGAGTTGTTTCAACTTTTGACTTTCTTCATAAAAAAGATGGTCAAAAATACTACATTAGTGATTCTGAAGGGGAATATAAAATACCCTGGAATACTACAAGCACCAAATATACATGGGCAGAAAATCCAGATACGGTTCATGAAGCTGGATCGATATATACTATACAAGGCTTTGATTTAAATTATGTTGGAGTAGTTCTTGGTCCGTCAATCCAATTTAATGAAGAAAAAAATGGAATTGTTATCGATACGAGTAAGTACATGGATAAGGGAGCATATACCGGAATAGAAGGTATACAAAATATAAATGAGGCAAAAGAAAAGATTGTTCTAAATTCTATCAATGTCCTAATGAAACGTGGTATTAAAGGTTTATATATTTATGCAAGTGATGACGTATTACGTGCCAAATTATTGGAATTTCAAAAAGCGGGTGATCTTAATGAGCGAGCTTGACCAACTACGTGAAAAAATTATAAAATTTCGAGATGAACGGAATTGGCAACAATTCCATAATCCAAAAGACCTTTCACTATCTTTACCACTTGAAGTTGATGCTGTCTAGAATTATAAAAAGAATTGGTTATTCAAGTGAAATATGAGAGTATTCGTATTAGCACTTTGGGTCAGTTTTAAGAGTAATACCCTAAAAAAAGAATAAATAATAAATCTAATATACCTATAGTTAATGGGGATGTTGGATTTTTTTGTTATTAGATAATTATTTTTCTCTTTGTATGATACAATATTCTTAAAAGGAAAAACGTTTATTAGGTATTTTGCCTATAGTTTTAAAATTTCATTAAATCTTTCCCTATAATATTTAAGTAGTAAAATAGGTAAAATATAACAATAAGAGACTTAAAAATTTGACAAAAAAGTAAATGAGGTAAAATGAATGAATCAAGAAAAAGCTAATAATAGTATGTGGGAGTTTTCTCCCATCCCTAATATTGAAGAGTCAAATTTCAATAAGATTTTAGAACGCTTTTATGGTCTTGGACCAGCTGGGTTGACTCGAGAAAATATCCAAAATTCATTAGATGGTAGATTAAAAGAAGGTAATGAACCAGTTGTTGTAACAATTATGCTAGGTAAAGTTAATCGCAATGCAATTCCTGGAGTTGAATCCATTGTAGAGCGTATTAATAGCTTAGAAGGTAGAAATGGTTATACAAAAGAAACGATTAAACATATGCAAGCTCGTATGCATGATGAGGAAGTTAGCTATATTTCCTTTGAAGATAGTAATACGAAAGGCTTAACAGGAGCGGAGTATGGTCAGAGTAATTCAAGAGATCATACTTGGGGGATATATGCGTATAACAAAGGCGTCCATTTTGAGGAGAGCGATGAATCATTTGAGGCTTCTCGTGGGGGTTCACATGGCGTCGGTAAAATTGCATCAAACTCAGCCTCTGATTTGCATCTGATGTATTTTTCAAACTGTGATGAACATGGCAACCAACATCTTGGTGGGACGATTCAATTAATTGAACATAATTATAAAGGAAAGTATTATCGTTCGACAGGTTATTTTGCTAAGTTAGAAGATTCCAATGGTACGAAAAAGTTTATGCCATATAAGAATACCTTTGATCCTATTTTTGAAAAGAAAAAAAGAGGATTAAAAATAACTATACCGTTTTTAAGAAAGAGTTTTGACAATGAGATTGAAGTCGTTCGTGCAGTTTGCGATAGCTTCTTTGTATCTATCCTAGAAAAGAAATTGATCGTAAAAGTCAACGATTTAGTCATTGACCATAGCACAATCGAATCAATAGTGAGAAATGAGAAGTACTATACACTTAACATAGAAGAAATGAAAAAGATTTTTACTCCTTTATATGTAGATACATATGTAAATAAGGAACCACGTATAATCGAGATTCCTATTGAAGGCAAAGTGTTCAAGTTTAAATTGTACTTTTCCTATAACGAGGATATTCCTAAAGGAAGAGCCGCAATAGTTCGTACAATTGGAATGAAGATTGAAGATTTCGTAGTAAAAAACAATGCTAATAAGCCTTTTAATGCAGTTTTAATAGGCGGAGCGGAAGGTAGTAGCGGTTACGATGAAGATAGCTATTTAAAGTCATTAGAAAATGAGTCACATACAAAAATCTCTAATGAAGATATCAAAGATCCTAAGCTAAAGAAAGCGGCAGGTAAATTCATTAGTAATCTAAACAAGGAAATTTTGAAGGTAATTGAAGAAGAAATTCGAAAGAATAATCCAGTTGATGGGAAAATTAATACATCAGATTTACTTTATACGATGGAACTAGACTTCACCGAAAATCTGACAAATTCATTTGGAGCTATAAAGATAAAAAATAGTAAAAGTTTAGTATCGGCCGATGATAGCCTCAAAGAAAAAGGTAAAAATGAAACTAAAAAAACCAAAAAACCTGGGGAAAAGAGAAAACCAAGTGAAAAATCGGAAGTAACTTCAAAACCAGCGAGACGACGCATTAAGCGCAAAGCAGATGGAGAAGAATTATCAGTTAACAAGCGTGCGGATGAGTTTAAAATAAATCCTTCTCGAGTAGAGCGACTTATCATAAAAGATACTGAATTAATTCAATTAAACCTCTCCGAAGTCAAAGAAGCAGAAAAGGCATTAAACTGTGATTTGAAATTTAATGTGATTGATGGGATGGGTAAAGAATATATCGATGAATTTAATATAAACGATAATTACTCATCGATTATAGATATTAATAATGATAATAAGCCATGTGAAGTAACAAATGGTGTAATTCAAAATGCTCAAATTAAAAATGGTTTAGTAAATTTAAAACTTTCTCTACAGCCAAATTATAATCGGGCACTCAAATTCATTTATTGTGTAGAGGTGTAACATGATCTATAAAAAAGAAGCCAATTTTCCCTATCCTATCCTATCCCCTTTTTCATCAAGTTATGAAGAAAGTGATTTTACTATAAAAGTTGAGTTTGAAGAGGATAATGAAGTATATCGTTTTAAAATTATTTCCAATTTAGCTTCTAGATTTTTTGAAAGTTTATTAAAAAGCAAGGAAGCACAGTATATCTTAGTGATTCAGTCCAAGGATACAAAGTTTTTTCCACTGGACAGTGAGCACTTAATAGTAGAAATTGCAAAAAATCGTATGTCTCTTTCAAGCCGTACGTCTATTCAAATGCATATAGTATCAAAAGCAGATGTTTCTTTTTCAGCGAATGAAGAGTTAACTAGTTTCTATGATTCCTTCAAGGAATCAATTATAGTCGCTAAAAATTCTATGCTGGGCTACTCTAACATTATCACTTTTGAAGGTGGTATGAAAAATCCGCTAGATTTATTTGAAAAAAGACTCGATCCTAATTTAAATTCTGCAATTAAATATGAGCTAGGCACTGAGTGTATTATTATCCACTTCCGCGAAGAGGATTTTCAATTTCCTTCGATGTCTAGATCAGGTGCACTTTTAAATCCATATATCTATACTGGCTTACGGATGGCATTAGAACGTTTCATTGTATCCTATGCAGAAGAAGATGAAGAGAGTGTAATATTATCTGATATTAGTCAACCAGATGATTTACTGGATTTTAAACTATATAATTTAATGGCCAATAAAGCAATTGTAGAAGTCTCAAGCGATAATATTGATGAAATTATCGATCGCATAACGAATCAAATTATTGAGAAATTTGTAAAGGCAGTAAAGGAGTTGAATCCTAATGCAGGTTAGGTTATTAAAAGAGGGATATAAAAAAGATGAAAAGCTATATAACGCCTTTATAGGTGGTAGTCTTTCAAATAATGATGACTTCTTTTCTGATGAAATAATAGAAATAGAGGAAGCGCCTGACTTTCCTATTTATATGGCAAAAGGAAGTGAGGAAGAGAAGAAGGTAGACTATATGGCTGCCTTTCAAGCTATCTCCAAAACTTATATTAAATTAGATAGAGATATTCACTTTAATGAAAGGTTTTGGCATTCTCTTTTAGTATCGGAAAAGCGAGAATTTTTATTAGAAAAATACCCTCAAATTACTGAAAATTACAATGAGTTTTCTAAAATAGTTATTAAAGATTTTGACTGGGAAAACTATATATATAAATGTATTTTAGCAGTTGAATATATAGGGGACTCTGTAGAGTTATATTATGAAAAAGAAACCTATTACGATTTGATCATCGAAAATCTGGATTTGTTTAACTACATTATTAAATATGCCATCTTCCGAAATGGGCAATTTATGTTAAAAATCTTAACAATCATTAAACAATTAGAAGTGAGTGAAATTCTAAAAGCAAAAATTAAAGATCGAGCAGATTTAGGTAAGGACGAGCGCTATGGTCGACGTGTGATTTTTGAACTAAATAAAAGCTACCCAGTTTTAATGAGTCCTATATTAGATGTTGAGGACTTAAAGGTTGAGTTCATAAAGGCTCTAAGTTTATATTATGATATCTCTTTATTGGAGTCCCAGGAGCAAACAGTTTCGTAATGGGAAGTTAAATAGAGATAGAATATTATAAATGATGGGGGTAATTAACATGAATATAGAAGATTTATACAGATTGGTTGATGATGTACCTGAAGGTAAGTGGAAAGACGTTGAAAGATATCTTAAAGTTATAGCAATGCCTGTAAAAGCTCCGACAGATGATGAGATTGAACACCTCAGAAAAAGTGGAATTAAGTATGGAATTGGTGAATATTATAAGAAGGCAACCATTGATGAGCTACGGGCTGGATTTAAACGAGTAAATGAGATGATTATGAATAGAGATGAGTTCAACAATATATTTGATGTAACGGTATCTGAAAAGAGATGGGTATCTTTAAAAACATATTTAAGGGACTTGAATCAACCAGAGAATATGCCGACTGCTGATGAAGTAGAAGCGATTAGATTATATGAGCTTGAAAAAGACAGTCCAGACTACGTGACATATTCACATGAAGAGTTATTAGAATATTTTATGGACGATTGCGAAGAAGAGGAAACGTTTAACGTAAATCGGGAAGACTTGCTTCAAACGATAGATGGGATGACTTCTGAACAATTACAACTTGTAAACGATTTTGTTGAAGGATTTAAAAATTGATATTTAGATGAACAAGAAAAAAAGGAGCCAATAAACCGGCTCCTTTATTATTTGTTCTTCATAGGAAGTTTCATTTCAGCAAACTAATCTCATCGTACCTTCTGCTTCCTCATCCACTGAGTAGCAACCCACTTCTCACCAGTAATCACTGGTGCGCCCGCATGTAGGGTCAATTCGTTTAAAGTTTGATCATTATAGAAATACTCGAAATAGACGGCCATCCCTTTTTTCGGCGTTACGGTAAAGTTCAGCTTAGGGAAAAAGGTTTCTCCACCTTCTTCTACATCATTTAAGTACATGACGAGCGTACTGATTCTATTATTGTTTGCTGCTTTGCTTGTTGATGAAAAGAAATCAAAATGAGCTTTATATTCTTGACCAGGCGTATACTGAAGGATTTGAAGGCCTTCTCCGTGTTCGATAGGTATATTCATAACAGCTGAGATTCTTTTTTCTACTCTAGCAACAATCGCGTTTTCATTTTCTTCAATGAACGTACCACTACTTGTTCTCTGTTCATTTACTTCGCGTGCTGCTCCAATTTTGGATCGTTTCATTCGGTCCATCGATAATCTGATCAGCTCATCGCACTCCTCGTGGCTTAACATATTTCCTAATACCACTACTAATGGTTCCTCTAATCTAGCGACGATATCAATCTCTCTATCTGTCATTATTTTATGTCCCATGTGATCAAAAATTGTTTGCTCTTTCTTTTCCGTTATTAACATCACAACACCTCTTCATCTATTTAATTTTGTACATATAGAATTAATTTTATTTCATTTTTCGACAAGGATAAAAATGTCATTTTATTACTTTTTATGGAATTAATTTTATTCAATTTTATCATATAATTTATATGAATCTAAACTTTCAGAATATTTTATAGTGATTATTTTTTAGATATATTAATGGTAATGGGAGAGGGAATATTTACTGTAAGGAACAATTTGTTTGTGCCAAAGGGTCTAAATAAATTTGAAAATTACATAAACCTCTGAATAGGGAAAACCCGTTTATAATAGAAAATGATATTTTAGACGGAGGTACATGTATGCAGAAGTGGATAGGAAATCGACCAACAATAGGTCAGAAAGCCTTAGTGACAATGTATGGAAAAGTTTTAGAGCAAGCACGACATACCGTTATAAATTCAACGGATACTGTCTTAAAAGTGATAGAGGCGGAATTTGATAAGAAAAGTGGCAGGGATGTAAAGGGAGTATTGGTATTAACAACTACATCTATCCTATTTCTTTCCAAAAGTGAAAATATGGTTTATACACATGACCAGGTCAGTGATATCCGTGTTCAGAAAGAGAACAAGGATAAAAATGAGTGGCAGCTAACAATGAGTATTGGGTACATGCCACGTAGATTTGATGATATTAAAATTAACGATGACAGCAAGGAGTTTATTGAAATCCTTGAGCATATTGTCCATCACAAATCAGCCAATGTACTCACAACGGTTACCCATGATTTTGATCATTTCTTACACGCAGATAGATTAAATGATTTACGATCTAATAACGTGAAAATAACAGCATTTGTTATGAAGCGTGATAATCTTGGTCATGCGAAAAATGGAGAGAGACTGTTAAGGGAAAAACATAGAAATGCGAAGCTAATTGCAGAAGGCTACTATCAAAGTGCAAAGAAAAAGGGCAACTTTGTTTTAGTAGAAGATACGGATATTTTAGTTTATGAATATGACGACAAGGAACGAACAGTAACTTTAATGAACAAATGGCCTTTTACGTTCTTTTCTCATGCAGTCATAGACCAATTTGCAATGAAAACTGTAATAAGCAGAGAAGAAGGAGATTTAGTTTTAACTAGCTCTGGTAAAAAGTTTGTTGCTCTTTTAGTGGATGCTAAAATTGCATTCGTGTCAAAAGAGAGAAAATGGTATCAGAAGGTGCTAGGCTTCCGCAGTGGGAAGTGGTGGAAAAGAGCAGTTGCCTCGTTTATGTATGTATTCGGCTTTATAATCATTCTTGCAATGATTTTTGGAGAAGACACTACAGAAACAGACGCTATTACTCCAGATACGAAAACAGCTGATGAGCAATCCAATAAAACAGATGCTGAAGCAGAGCGTTTAGCAGAGGAGCAGCAAAAGCAAGAAGAAGCAGATCGACTAGCTGAAGAGCAGCGCAAGCAAGAAGAAGCAGAACGTTTAGCAGAGGAACAACGTAAGCAAGAAGAAGCTAAACGAGTGGCAGAAGAGAAAAAGTCTAATGTAAAATATAAAAACTGTACGGAAGCCCGTAATGCTGGTGCAGCACCGATTCATCAAGGAGAGCCAGGATACGGTACGCATCTTGATCGTGACGGCGATGGCATTGGCTGTGATAGATAAATTTTAGGAAGTATTTAAAACATTAGAAGCGAGTATTTGAACGAAAGTCGTTCAAATACTCGTTTTTTTATACAATTTATTTTCGTCCCTGTGTCAGAAACATTCACGTTAGTTCGAAAAAACGTGAATGTTGTGAAATTCATGTTTGTTTCTGACACAGGGAACATACAAATGCAAAACTATTAACATTCCTCAGTATTCATATGATAAAAAAATGATTAATGTTAGAAAGTGTATGTTATTGATACAATTTGTAGAATTTTATCATGTTCTGTAAAGGGGGAGAAATTATGAAAAGAAAAATTTGGAAAGAAATAATGGTTGTGATTTTATTAGTTTCAACTATTTTGTCATTTGCACCGATTGCATATGGACAAACTACTTCTGTTCAACAATCCATTATTTCATTAAAAATGGAAATGAAGAAAGCTGCTCTGTCTTATGTAGAGCCTGCTTTAAAAGGGGAATTGGTCTCCAGTGCTTCCCTTGACCCAGTGCTAAACAGTGTAAAGAAAAACTATCAAACAACTAGAAATGTCATTCTCACATCTAATCTTTCAGCAAAAGAAAAACAAGAGAAGCTAAAAGAAATAGAGGCATTGTATCAGGAGAAAATAGGGAAGGGCCTAATCCCGTACATCGATGCCTATAACTACGCAACGAAGTACTTAGATCCCTTATTAAAAGAAATAAAAGAAGCTGAGGCAAAAAAGGACTTTCTTGCAGTTGAAAAAGCCTATCACAAGCTATCAGTGCAACTTAAGTCAAGAACGTCTATTTTGTATCGTGTAACAGGAAAAGCACCTCGTGACCTTTTGTTAGAAAAATATAAAAAGCCAGCAGATCAAAAACGAGACGAGCTGGTTGTTCCTGTGACAATTATTATGAAGCTAACAAGCGCCCAACAATTATATCTGGGTGGAAAAAAAGAAGAAGCAGTAAAAGTGATTAACGATGTTCCAACTCTCGTAGCCAAATTATCTAGTAAGCAAGTATTTCATCAAGCATTGATAAAAGAGCTGGAGAGGCTTCAAGCCATCTACTCCCCAGTCGTTGTAACTTCGGTATACCCAGCAGTTACGTCTGAAGGGGGCATGTTACGTTTGCCTACAAATCTAGCAATCCTGCCAGACGATTCCCTTGTTATTTCTGATCAAGGAAATCATTTAATTCGTCGACTAAATAGTGGGAATCTTTCTACCTATGCAGGAATGATTTTGACGGTAAATAAAGATGGTTCCCCGCTTGGGGGCTTGCATAACGATGTAAAGGATAAAGCCATTTTTTCTACTCCCTCTGGACTTGTAAGTGATTCCAAGGGAAATGTGTATGTAGCAGATACAGCAAACCATGTTATTCGTAAAATAACAAGTGAAGGTCAAGTAATTACCTTGGCAGGAAATGGTCGTCCAGGGTTAGTGGATGGGAAGTCAAATGCTGCTAGTTTTTATTTTCCACAGGATCTTGCTGTTACAACAGATGGCATAGTATATGTGACTGATACTTTGAATCATGTGATTCGTAAAATTGATACAAACGGTAACGTTACGACGCTTAATGCACCTTCCCTGCGTCCAGTAGAAATTGCTGATGGCGTAATTGAGAGTGCGGGAGATTATCTGGATGGAACACTAAGCCAAGCAAAGTTTAATGAACCTTCTAGTCTTGCAGTAGACGCGAAAGGAAATCTATATGTGAGTGATACAGGAAACCAAGTAATCCGATATATCGACTTCTTAACAAACAAAGTGACTACTGTTGCTGGAAATGTACCCTCTACCAATGGTTTATATGGAGACAGTGGCTTTAAAGATGGTAATGCTTTAGCTTCTCAATTCTCCATACCAAAAGGGATAGCGGTTACTCCAGAAGGTGGTCTATTAATCGCGGATTATGGAAATCATGCTATTCGTTACTACTATAAAGGTACAGTAAGCACTATTGTGAAAGACTTGCAGTTCCCGTCAGATCTTGCAGTAACTAAAAAAGGAATAATCTTTGTGACGAATAGCCATACCAATCAAATTATTAAAATAACCAAATAACGAGAGGAGGAGAAGTCTTGCTTAGAGGAGTTAAGAAAGTTAGTTATATGTTTTTGATGAGCTTACTTGTAATGATAGCAGTATTACCTAGTGAGCCTGCAAGTGCTAAGGAGAATAGATTCTTTGTCGTTCAAGAGATAACAGGTGTTGCGTATATTCAAAAGGCAGGAGGCATGAAGTCTATTCGAGCAGCTATCGGAATGAAGCTTCACCAAGGGGATCGGATTCAGACTGAGGAATTGTCTAGTATTCTATTACAGGCAGGGGATACGAAGGATAACGTAACGATTGGGGAGAATTCGGATATTTCCCTTGTACATTTACATGAAAATGAAGGCTTTAAAATGACTAGTTTAAAAGCTTGGAAAGGTTCTGTCTATGCAGATGTGACTCCTGTTAAAAATAAGAAGGATCGTTTTCAAATAATGTCGATTGATGCAACTTTTCATGCAAAGGGTACTCACTTTGTTGTAGCTATCAATCCGTTAACAGGATTGCCAACCATGTTTGTAGGTGCAGGAACGGTGGAAGTAGATCAGGAAAGCAACCCAAATAATGGAGCGGTTCCAATATTCCCTACTCAGCAAATCTCGCCAGGACTGACTCCTAATTTACCAGACGGGGTACATGTAGTGGACCTTGATAGTTTCCTTCCATCCGTTGACTCTACCATCATAGAGCAAATATTAATAAATAAAGCGCAAATAGATGAAGAGAATAGAGCATTTATTAATAGCATGAACAAGGTTGAGATGAATTTAGATTCGGAAGTTGATTTCCAAAGGTATCAACAAAACGTAGATAATTTACTAGCAAGTCTATTGAAAAGCGCAATTACTAGTGGGCAGGTTTCTCCGGAAGAAGCTAAACGTCTAATAGAACTTTATAATAACAATAAGTCACCTGGCTCCCTTGACTTCGATCGAGCTCCAGCCTTACAAATAAGTGAGGAAGAAAAAAAGAAACAACAAGCAATTGAGCAGCTCGAAGAAAAGAGAAAACAACAACAAGAGGAGTTAGCACGAAAACAAAGAGAACTAGAAAATCAAAATCAAGCATTAATACAACGACTAGAAGAAGAGAGAAAAAGAAAAGAAGAGGCAAATCGTTTAGCGGCTGAAAAAGCGAAGAAAGAAGCAGAGGAAAAATTGTTAGCGTCTTTAGCTGAGCAACAAAGAAAAAAAATGGAGGACCAATTAAGGCAACGAGAACAAGAGAAAAAAGAGCAAGAGGAGCGACGCAATTCACAAATTCCGACGCCACCAACCCCTCCACCAGCTCCAACTCCACAGCCACCTTCGGACGGTGGTGGAGAAAATGGCAATATTCCGGTTAATCCAGATGCAGAAGCTGCTAATCGTATAATTGTAAGAATAAACAGCATTCCCACTCCATTAACACTTGCATCAAGAGATCTAGTTGACCATGCAAGAGAGGGGTATAATGCATTAACAGATCCTCAGAGAAAGCTAGTGACAAATCTTCAAAAGTTAGTTGATTTTGAGGTGGAAATAGAAAGATTACTCATGAATCAAGAGATTACGCTTCAGATTGTTTCAGAAATTGAAAAAAATATTAATCAAATTAAAGAAATAGATAATGTAACAGAAGCAAGTTATTTAATGGATGAGACAAGGCTAATGATCAACAGCTTGTACGGAGATAGAGCACTTATCTCAGGAGAATTGTTAACCTATTTTGAAGAGACAGAGGTTAACTTGGTTGAAGAATTAATTGCTAATTTGGTTGGCTTCAATGATGAATACCAATTGGGTGAAGTCCAAAATAAATGGGATCAATTAACTCCGGCACAAAAAAACTCTGTTACGAATAAAGATGTTTTGTTTGAAATGGAAGTCCAGCATTTAACTAGAATGGTGCTAGAATTAGCTGAAATGGACTCGATTTCAATAGATTACCTCGAGCAAATAGATTATATGCAGCATCTTTTTGACCGATTGGAAGAGAGCCATAAAGGAAATATGGAAGAGCAAGTTAAAGAGAAAATAGAACAACTGGCAGCGGAGAAAGTAAATGTACTTTCACAAGAAGGAAATTTGGATGAGTATATATCTCGATTATCATTTGGACAAAACCAGCGAAATATACACTTCTTACTAAGTATTTATCAACAAGAAAATCTAACTGAAGCACAACAGGAAAATATATTAAGTGCATTGGATATGTATATTAGAGAAAGAAGTATCTATCATTTCCATACGGAGTCCCTAGATTATTCAAAGAATTATCAGGTTGTATTTTTGTCTGATGGGAATCATGCCGTTTATATTCCTCTAAATACTCATTTCCAAAATATTAATGAACTAAAGGATTACGTTAAGAGCTACACAGAAGGTAGAATTTTAGTAAATATTAATATGGATGAAGAAAATTATCTGTATGCAAAGGCAAGCTTACCAAATGTTTATTTATCGAAGAAGGCTCTAGAATTATCGGTGGAATTCTAAGAGGGCTTTAACTCTTCTATGGTTATATCTAAAAGAAATGTAAATTTCAATAAAGTTAATTAACGAGTATATGAACAGAAACGTTCATATACTCGCTTTTTTATGTAGTTAATTTAATTAACAAAATAACTAAAATGGTAATACGTTATCTTTAATCTTTAATTGTGCTATTTCACCAAAATGTGTTCTGTGTTATTAATGTTGTTTTCTATATGATTAAGAAGTAAAAGCACATTTTAATGAAGATGTACTTTTTATGATTAATAAAAGGGATAGGAATAGATTTATTCCATGCCATTCCTCTATTTTAGATAAAATACAATCAGCAATATCGATTATGTTAAATCCCCAGTCTTTTTTTCTTACAAAGCCTTGACTTCCCAATCTAATTTAATGTAACATATAAATTACAAATGACAGATATACATTACATTCAATTCGGAGGCATTTATGGTTAATCGTGTGAAAATTGCTCGGATGGAAAAGGGCTTAACGCAATCTGAGCTAGCAAGTAAAATTGGAGTAACTCGTCAAACAGTAGGGTTGATTGAAAAAGGGGATTATAATCCGACGTTACAATTATGTATTGCGATTGCGAAAGAGCTGGATCAAACATTAAATGATTTATTTTGGGAGGAATAGATATGCATATATTACAATGGCTTTCGACGGATGAATATAAACAAAAGGTGATTTCCAAGATATTAGTAGAAGGGGCAATCCTTCAATTTATCCTTTCCTTTGTTATGATTGCTGTCTATCTATTTACAGACATGGAGCCTCTATTTTTACTGCTGATTCCTTTTGCTGTATTTTTATTTTATTCTTTAGCTAGGTACATATTTTCAGGCATTGAATTTGCAAATGTCTTTACAGCAGATGAGATAAAGGCTGCTAAAAAGCGTAATCTATTAAGCTCCATAGCCTTTTGTGTAGGGATGAGTCTTCTCTCTATTTTAATGGGGAGATCGATGCTCGATAGTGTGATGGTTCCCCTCATTGCTGGGATACTATGGTTCGTGATGAATTCTATCTCTCTTAGAAAATCTGTTCAAAAGAATGCCGACTTATAAACGTAGATCACACTCCTGTTTCAGTTGAGATAGGGGTTTTTATTTGTAAAATTGACAAAGGTGAGCGCTGATAGAATAATAGATGGCATGATACCATCTGCTATAGGTTGGTTGGAGGAAAAAACTCTTTCACCGTACCAAAATTTAAAGGACTGATTTTAAATGATGATGCGCAAATATGTTCTCTATCTCCTTTTCGTTTGTTTTGTTGCTTTTTATATTCATCAGCCGTTATTTGGATTAATCCCTAATGCAGTTGCAGGCTATATACAGGATAAGAAAGAAGAAGAGAGAATAGCTGAATTTTTAAAGGACTATCAAAAGGTGGATGTAGCCCATGTGACCATCCACTACATGGATTTTGATGCGGAGCTATTGCCAACGACGAAGGTCGCACTAGAGCGGGGGATTGAGCTCAACAATGAAATACTAGGACAGTTCAATGATTCGGTCGATTTGATCATTTTTCCTAATAAAGCTGATCGGATTAATTTGTTTGGCATAGGTCATTTTATAAATAATAATGATAATCCTTATTATAATACGGTAAATATATTTCCAGCGGATCGAGAGGAAATCTTTCCAGATATGGCACCAGCGGATTTACTATACAAAAATGTGATTCATGATTATACGCAATATGTAATTAACCAGAGAATGGATGAGCTAAGGCTATCTGCTAGCTATATTCCTAATTGGTTCATTGTAGGGGTGGGGGAGTATATTAGTAACTTTGGTAAGGAGATACCTCCTTTAGAGGCTGAAGCAGTTCCTTTAAGCTCTCTTAATTCCAAGATTGCTGGTATGGGAGATGATAAAAACGCCAAGTATAATGGCTATATTCAGTCTCACTTAACGATTAAATACCTTGTAGATGAGTTTGGACCTGGCATTATTAATGAAATTCTTATAGAAACGGAAGAAGAATATAGTTTCAATAAGGCTTTTGCCACTTTAACAGGAATCGAATTGTCTGCTGTACCAAATATCTATTAAATGATAAACATCCGTTAATGGAGCACTCTGTAGTAGAATGCTTCATACGGGTGTTTTTTTGATGCTGAAGGCTTGGTACAACGGTTAAAAATGTCTCTTCTCGGTTACCCTAAACGTACTAAATGAACGTGGAGGTGTAACAGATTGGATAACATGGCAAAATCAAATCCTCCTACATTGATGGATGAGCTATCCAAAAAGTTTGAGCCTTCTAGTGACATCATGCTGAAGCCCTTGCACATTGGTGACAACAAGGTATACCTCTTTTATTTGAAGACAGTGGTAGACGGCAATAAACTCCACAGTATTGTGATTAAGCCATTTTTTGAAATGAAATCTAATGAAAGCTTTCAGTCCTATATCGAATCGTTACCAGAGCAGGTGGAGATGACGTCAGGAGAAGAGCTGCAGATCAAGCTGACAAAAGGTGCTGTCCTCGTTTCTATAGAGGACCGGTTTTATCTGCTGGATATTAAGCTGGTCAACTCAGATGCTGTACAGCAAACTCTGATCGAGCCGACTGTTTATGGTCCACAGTTAGCGTTAAGTGAGGATTTAGATACAAACCTGAACATCATTAGACAGCGGTATCATGCGCCTACCCTGATGATTGAAATGCATGATATGAAGGAAAAGTCACGTCCACAGGTTTCGATTATGTATGATGAGAAGACAGTGAAAAAGTCTGTTCTACGTAATATTAAGAAAAAATTAAACAGCTTAGAAGCTCCACTTATCCAGTCAGCGGGAGATTTGCAGCTGCAGTTGAATGGCTCTAAGGTTTCTCTTTTTCCGACGTTAATATTGACGGAGCGCCCTGATCGGATAACCTATAATCTTGCAGCAGGAAAGGTTGTACTAATGATTGATGGGAGTCCACAGGCAGTAATAGCTCCTATTGTATTTTTTGACTTTATGGTGTCTATGGAGGATAGCTATCATACCTTTTGGATTACTACTTTTACGTTGGTGCTACGATATTTGGGCTTAGTTATTTGTTTGGTGTTACCTGCTATGTATGTAGCGGTTACGTCCTATACACCAGATGTCCTACGAACGGAGCTTGCCCTTACGGTAGCGGGGAGCAGGCTTGGAGTTCCCTATCCCTCCTTTGTCGAGGTAATTTTCATGCTGCTATTTATGGAATTTCTAATAGAGGCAAGTATGCGTCTGCCTAAGGCAATCAGTGCAACAGCTACGACAGTTGGTGGTTTAATTCTAGGCACTGCTGCTACAGAGGCAGCCTTAACCTCGAACATTATGATTATCATCGTCTCGGCGGTTGCCATTACCAGCTTTGTTATTCCCATTAGTGAGATGAGCTTCGCTATTCGGATCTGTCGTTACTTGCTGATTTTCTATACAACGCTTTTTGGCACGATAGGCCTCATACTAGGAGCGCTAGGGCTTTTGATGTTCTTAACCAACAAGCGAAGCTTTGGAGAGCCTTACTTAAAAATGTATTGGAAAGGTGAGAAAAAGGAAATAGGGGTGACAACAAAAAATGAATAGGTATCTGTATTACTTCATCATTGTCACGATGGTCACCAACATCATTGCGTCTGTCCCGAGGATTTTAATGGGAGAAAGTAAAAATGGCGTAATCCTTTCCATGGTCATTGCCGTCATTGTTGGACCGATTCTGGTCAGTGTCCTTGTAAACCTTTTTCGTCACTTTCCGAATATGTCCCTTCCTGAAATTCTAAAGAAAAGTACATCTAAATGGTTTTACTATCCGGTGTTACTCTACTTTGCAATTTCCTGGTATCTGGCTGGTCTAATAACACTTGTCACATATGTCCTGCTTTTTAATACGTTTATTTCTTCGGAGACCTCCATTGTCATCACGACTCTTGCATTCCTAATTATCATTTCCTTTGGGATGCTGATGAAGGAAAAAAGTGTTCTTTATACAACCGAGATAGTATTAGTTATGTTCCTACCTATTATTTTCTTTTTAATCATGAAAGTATATACCGATCCTCGTTTGGAATGGGATTATATCAAGGTAGCCGCCACCCATATTCAGGAGCTACCAAGCTATAATGCAATTTCGGCAGCGGCCTTTATTTTTATTGGTGTAGTAAACTTGTCAATCTTTAATAAATATATGAATTTTAACAAAAAGTTTGGGTTAAAACAAATGTTCATCCTAGCACTTGCTGGAGTATTTACTCTCTTTACAACGTATTTCGTTCCGATTGGCTTTAATGGCTTTGAGCAAATTGAAAACTTCACCTTCCCTTGGGTGACAACGAGTGATGCTGTACGTTTGAAATTTGGAATAATTGAGCGTCTCATCTTTATTTTTTTAATTGTCTTTTTAGGGGTGGCATTTATTAGTCTGCTCATACATTGGCACGTTTCTCTCAAGCTATTTGAAAGTATTGTTCAGATAAAACGATTGAAATGGAAGGAAATAAACCTGACTTCCTACGTGCTTGTTATTATTTTTGGAGTAATCGGGATTCTTGTAACGAGGCAAATTAGCGAATACGAGCTATTGAAGCTTACCCTCTTTTTTTATAATATCCTTCCAATATTTTATGGCTTTTTAATCGGCAGTCTGCTCATTGCTAAGAGGAGGTTAAAGACATGAAGGTAAATATCAAACTTCTTGTAACTATTCTTGTGATAGCTAGCTTTCTTACGGGCTGTGGTTTTAAAGATATCGATAATCGGATATTCGTGACAGGAATTGGGATTGATCCTTCCGAGAATGAGGAAGGTAAATATAAAGTAACACTGAAGCTTGCTATCCCAGTTTCGACCATTCAGCAGGAAAAGGAGCCCAGCTATCAGTATTTGGTTCATGAAGGCGATAATATAGAAGAGGCTGTCCGCATATTGGAAACACATACCGACAAGACGCTTGAATTTGGACATACTAAAATAATTCTCGTCAATGAAAAGCTTTTAGAGGGGGATATAAAGGAGTTCATGGACTACCTTTTCAGAAGAGGTGATATTCAAACGATTGCCTGGGTCGGTGCAGCGAAACCAACTGCTGAGGAAATACTACGAACGGAGCCTAAAGGCGAATCCGCAGTCATTTCACCTCTCTCTAAATTTTTTGGGAATGTAGGCACCGAAAGCCCTTATATTGTCTCTACGTACTTATATGAATTTAGAAGGAGCTTTTATAGTGAAGGTATTGACGCGGTTCTACCAATCGTCGAGTCCAATGAGTCAGGTTCTCAGCTGATTGTAAATAAATCAATCATCGTAAAGGAAAAACGGGATTCATTTCATTTATCCTCTAGCCTCACTAGAGATTTCAATGCCCTTGCCAATAATATTGGCGGCTATAGCGTCAAATTGGAAACAGATGAATTAAATTTAGTTCTGAATCTAATTAATGTAAACATGAAATACAATGTAAATAAAAAAAATGATCAGCCAGCATCCATCAAAGTTAATGTAAAAATGGATGGTGTAGTAAGTCAGTCAGACAAGAGATTGCATGTGGAAAACCTAGATGAGTACAGTAAGTTAGCCTCCAAGGAAATAAAGTCTGAACTAGAAAAGCTATTTACTATGTTACAAGAAGAAGAGCTAGATCCTTTTGGCTTTGGGCTTAAGTATAGAACCATGCAGCTCTATGAGAAGGACATGTTTGATAAATGGGAGCAAGCTTATCCTAACCTACCATTTGATTTGACTGTTGATGTCTCCTTAAAAAGCACTGGAACGATTCAATAAATACTGTGTGATTAATATCATTGTTAGTGTACGTTCAAGTAGTATATATTGAACTTGAACAGTATGGATTTATATTAGTGAAGGTATTTTCTTAGCTAAAAGGCTAAGACTAATACAGTATTTTTATCATTGTAGCATCTCTTTGGTTTTGAAGAAAAGAGAACTATAATAGGGTTGTAATCGTTTACTTTATTAATAAAAAATATGATTCTTGGAGGAATTTATAATGGGTCGTTTAACGGATAAAGTTGCTATTGTTACAGGTGGAGCACGTGGAATGGGTGAATCACACGTACGTACGTTTGTTAGAGAAGGTGCGAAGGTTGTTTTCACTGACTTAAACGAAGAAGGCGGACAAGCTTTAGCAAAAGAATTAGGAGAAAACGTATTGTTCGTCAAGCAAGACGTAACAAAAGCAGCAGACTGGACAACTGTGATCGAAGAAACAGAAAAAGCATTTGGTCCAGCTAACATTTTAGTTAACAATGCAGGTATTAGCATGGCGAAACCTCTAATGGATATGACAGAAGCGGATTACCGTAAAATCGTAGACATCAACCAAGTCTCAGTATTCCTTGGAACAAAGGCAGTTGTTCCTTCTATGGAAAAAGCTGGTGGTGGCTCAATCGTGAACATCTCTTCTATGAACGGATTAGTTGGTGGAGCAGTTGGATACACTGACACTAAATTCGCAGTACGTGGTATGACAAAAGCAGCAGCTCTTCAATTAGCTCACTTAGGCATCCGCGTGAACTCTGTGCACCCAGGTGTAATTGAAACACCAATGGTTAGCCAAGGCGACGCAGTAGAACTGATTAAAGAGTTCGCTAAGCACATCCCCCTGAAACGCGTTGCACAATCAGAAGAAGTTTCTAATCTAGTCCTTTTCCTAGCATCTGACGAATCAAGCTACTCAACAGGATCTGAATTCGTCATCGATGGCGGATTAACTGCACAATAATAAATGATAAAGAGAACTCTCCAGTAGCCTACTGGGGAGTTTTTTTCTGTTTGTGCATACGCTAGGGGCATATCATTCGGGTGACCGACCGATTATCTGGCTCGACCGACCGATTATCGTGCTGGACCGACCGATTATGGGGAAGAACCGACCGATTATTTAGGATAACCGACCGATTATCGCCTAAAACCGACCGATTCAATGATTTAGAAGTCCAACCTCAAACTAACTCTTTCAATTAATAAAGCCAAACCCTTCTTCACAACCACTTTGTTCACATTTCGGACAAAAAGTATTGACAAAAATGTGAACGAGGTGAATAATAATAGTTAAGAGGGGTGTATTTCAAATGGAATCATACGTAAAAATGTTACACGCTACAAAAGTTGTAGGTGCAGCCTTGTTAACTATAGGAATTGCTGTCTTTTTATATGGAACATTCGTAAGTGAATATAGCACGGTAATGGGCGTTGGTATCGGAATCGTCATGGGAGCAGTTTTCACATTTATCATCGGCATGATATTGGTTGCTTCAGAGGAAATGATCTCCAAACAATTGAAAAAAGAGAGTATCTAAACAAGAGATGCTCGTAAAAGGTATTTAGAGGATCCACTCTAGATGCCTTTTTTTCATGAGCAAAGTGGAGCTTGGATATTTATTGCTAGGCTTTATTTGTGTCATCAGCCTATGGTCCTTCCCCACACTTAAAATTTACAAACAAAAAAAGAGCGCCTAATAGACGCTCCTTCATTTATTACATATCCCACACCATAACGAGTAGTGTACCTAAAATCGTAAATAATGCGAGCAACAATCCATAATACACATTGACATAAATAGATTTTTTGTCTTCCGTTTCACCGGCATGCATGAATACGACAAGCTGTAAGCCAGCCTGTGTAAACGCCGTTAGTAGTAAGACAGTCATTCCAACTCCGAACGACATATCCATGAAGTACACCAACAGTGCTACTGCTGTAAGCACTAATGAAAACGCAAAGCCCATTACTTGTTTAAGAGGGAATAATTCTTTCATATTACATCATTCCTTTCAAGTAGATGAAGCTGAAGATGAAGATCCAAATCACATCTAGGAAATGCCAATATAGAGAGAAGATAAATGACTTATTGGCCGTTTCCGGAGTCAACCCACGTTTCTTGATTTGTAGGAGAATAAATAATCCCCAGAACAAACCGAATGTTACGTGCAAGCCGTGAGTTCCTAGCGTCGTCAATAAAATCGCAGTGAAGGCACTAGTTTGAAGCCCAGCTCCAACATGCACATAGTGAACAAACTCATAAATTTCTACTCCAAGGAATGCTGCACCTAGAAGAAGGGTGATCCCAAAGAAAGTCATCGTTGCTTTCGTACGGTTTAATCGCATCGCGTGAATCGCAAGTCCGATTGTAAAGCTACTCGTTAAAAGTAAAAGTGTTTCGATTAATACTGGTGTTATTTCGAAAATTTCTGCACCAGAGGGACCGCTACCTACGCGGTTCTCTAAGGTGAAGTAGGAGGCGAAAAGTGTTGCGAAAAGCATAATTTCCGCTCCGATGAAAATCCAAAAGCCTAAGATTTTTAAGCTATTTTCTTCTGTGCTGTATTCTAGTGGAAGTGACTTATCTACCTTCATTTTTTAGCACCTCGCAATTTTCTTTCCGTTTCTTCGATTTCCTCTACCGAAATATATCTTCCGTGATCCTGTTCAAATGAACGGTAAGCCAGACAGCCTAATATACCAATCAATGACACAATGGCAAGTGGCCATATGCTGAAGACCATCGCAAATCCAAAGACGAAGAAGATACAGCTCATGATAAATGGTAAACCGCTATTATTCGGCATGTGAATTTTTTCAACTTTTCCTTTGAATAACTCATGGCCGTTTTTCTTAGAATCCCAAAATGCTTGTGTTGAATCAACTTGTGGTGTAACTGCGAAATTATACTCAGGTACCGGAGTGTGAGTAGCCCATTCCAATGAACGTGCATCCCATGGATCGTCTCCGATATCGCGAGAAGCATAACGTATGCTCCAATAAATGTTGTAAACAAGTAACGCGAATGAAATTGCCATTACACCGGCTCCGATGAACGAAACCATATTCCACATTCCAAAGCCTGTTGACTCAGAATATGTGTACATACGACGGGCTTGACCGTCTAATCCCGTAATATACATTGGGATGAAGGCTAGAACGAATCCAATAGACATTAACCAAGCAGTCCATTTTCCTAATCGCTCGTTTAACATGAAACCGAATATTTTCGGCCAATAGTAAGTAAGACCAGCTAGCATTGCGTACACAACACCAGGAATAATGACATTATGGAAATGGGCTACTAAGAACATCGTATTATGATATTGATAGTCGGCTGCTGACATAGCAAGCATTACTCCTGTTACCCCACCTAGTGTGAACAGTGGAATGAACATGATCGAGTAAAGCATTGGTGTCGTGAACTCGATTTTCCCTTTCCAAAGGGTGAATAGCCAGTTAAAGATCTTAACCCCGGTTGGAACAGCGATCGCCATCGTTGTGATGGAGAAGATACTGTTAGACAGTGGTCCTTGACCCATTGTAAAGAAGTGATGGGCCCAAACGACGAACGATAGAAGAGAAATGACTACCATAGAAGCAACCATCGACTTATAGCCGTATAGATTGCGTCGTGCAAAGGTGGAAATAATCTCACTGAATATACCGAATGCCGGCAGGATTAGAATGTATACCTCTGGATGTCCCCAAACCCAGAATAGGTTGGCCCAGAGCATATCCATACCACCATTGTCTGTTGTAAAGAAGTTCGTTCCAAACAGTCGGTCCATCGTTCCCATTGCAAGTAATACAGTTAATACAGGGAAAGCGAACACGATAATGATGTTAGCGATAAATGCTGACCATGTGAACATTGGCATCTTCATTAGTGTCATACCAGGTGCTCTCATTTTCAGTATCGTTGTAATAAAGTTAATACCAGTCATTAACGTACCCAGACCAGCTATTTGTATTGCGATCATATAATAGTTCGTACCAACAGAGGCACTGAACTCGTTACCTGCTAGTGGGAAGTAGGAAGTCCATCCTGCGTCAGGTGATCCACCTACGATGAAGGAAATGTTGAATAATCCCATACCCATAAAGAACAACCAGAAGCTTAGTGCATTTAAACGTGGAAACGCAACATCTCTAGCTCCGATTTGTAATGGAATAACGTAGTTAAAGAAAAAGATGATAAACGGCATTGCCATGAATAAAATCATTACTACTCCGTGCGTGGAGAAGACTTCATTGTAATGCTGTGAATCTAAAAATGTGTTTTCTGGCATCGAAAGCTGATAGCGCATCATAATTGCGTCTACGCCTCCGCGGAAAAGCATTAGTAATGCAGATAGCAAGTACATAATACCAATACGCTTATGGTCTACAGTAGTGATCCATTCGCGCCACAGGTATCCCCATTTCTTGAAGTAGGTAATACCTAAAACTATCGCAAGCATCGTAAGGCCGATACCGACCATGGATGCATATATCAAAAAGCTTGGATGTGGTACGGCAAAGCGATCAAAGAAATCCATACTTTTGTTTCTCCTTTCAGGAATCTATAGCTTGGACTATAGTAATCTGGTAAACCTTCTGTTAATGATGAGAATGCTCGGATTCTTCATCAGCATTCGTTTGTTCATGATTCTCATGCTCGGATTCCTCCATGTCATGATGCTCGTGATCTGCATCCTCTTCGTCTGAACCATGGTCATGACTAGGAGCAGGGGAGAATTCTAAATGTGTTCCTGTATACGTAGAGCGCCCAAGATGTCCTGGCTCTAATAACTCTTCAAACTTGTCTTCTGTAAGTGCTGGTGCAGTTTCATGTACTTCCTCTACCCATTCCTCAAAATCAGCATGAGACATAGAGGTAACGTCAAAGATGTTTTCTGCAAATCCGGATCCACTGAAGTTCGCATTTCTTCCCATGAATTCGCCTTCCACATCAGCTGCTAGGTGTAAGGTAGTAACCATGTCAGACATTGCATACTTTTGTCCGCCTAGCTGTGGAATCCAGAAGCTAGTTATTGGTCCATGTGAATATAATTTAAACTCAATCGCCCGATTAGCGGGGATATATAAGTAGTTAACTGTTTCGATATCTTGTTCTGGATAACTAAAATGCCATTTCCAGTTGGAGGAAGAAGCATAAATGATTAACGGCTCTTGATCCTCATAGCCTTGAGGTGTCGACTCAACGATATAGTTACTTCTTACCGATACGATGGAAAGAAAAATAACGATTAAAATAGGAACCCCGACACAAATTGCTTCCACAATTGGATTTCCTTCTATATGAGGTGGCTCATAATCCTCACTTTGCTTAGAAGCACGGTATTTTATTAACACAAATACTAAAATAGCTAAAACGACAATTACGATCCCTGACATCAGGAAAATAGATAGCATAATATCATTTGCCTGTGTTTCGGCCTGTGGACCTTTAGGATCTAAAACAAGTAATGGCTCGCAACCTGTTAACACAGTGACAATAGTGAAAACCATCGTCAAAAGAGCCCACTTCCATTTTAATTTCATTGTTGTACTCCTTTCCAATCTATTATAAAAAGCTCAAATAACTAGTATTGGTTCAAAGAATTTCTCTCTGTGCCTCTATCTTATTACCTTCCATTTAAAAAAACGAACAATAAAACCGGACTTCACAAATTCTTCAAGAAGATTTGAACGTTCTTTTACACAATTGTAAATGTGACAAATTTATTCAAAAAAGGGGTGGAAACCATAACGGATTAGTAGATGAAAGTTGACGCTTTAAGCTTGGTGGCAGCTAGGGAAAGGGTTTTCTTGGAAGGGGTTATTGAGTTGAGCCCATAAACTACCTGAAGGTGTCCCATAAACCAAAGAAAAGCGCCCGTAAAAGTAATAAAGCGCCCATAACCAGGCTGGAAGTGTCCCATAAAGAGGGTGGAAGTGTCCCATAAATAGGTCAGAAGTGTCCATAAAGCAATGAAAACCGCCCATACCCGTAAGGCCCGTCCATAAATCATAAAACTCAAAACTGGTAAGTATGGAAATCATGGTGTCATCTCCATTTCTCTTAAATAACATCACCAAATGCAAAAAAAGGATATAATTGTTATAAGGTTTTTATTATTTTGTGAGGAGGTTTAAGGAATGGCTGAGCTACATAAAAAGAGTGCGAATGATACCCATTATTGGAAGGCATGGGTGTATCGAAAGAAATTGTATGTGGAATCTGGAATCATTGGGGTTAATAAGAATAAGGAAGAGATTCAGCTTGGACTTTTTGAAAACGGTAAGAAGCGTCTTGAAAGATTAGTAGAGGAAAAAAGAAATCAAGGGTTTGTGGATAGCATGGGGCCGGAGGAGCTTATCATTCATATCTATAATAATGGAAGTTGGTCACATGAAGATTTACAAGATGCGAGTATGGAGCTTTGTAAGCTGATAGAAAAAGAGCTAGATGAAACTGGTGTTGGATTTACCGATGGTGTGGGTATAGGTGATGATCAGATGGTGAATATATTTTGCATGGTAGATGATCTGGATATAGCAGTTGAAAAAATTCGATGTGTAATTTCAGAGCAGAAGCTGATAGATAGTAATGATATCTTCTTATATGAAAGGAATGTAGAAGAAATCAATCTATTAAAAACAAGGGGATAATTTTGGCGACTATATACAAAGGGGATGTGTACAATTGAAAATTTTAATGATTAAGAAGTCGGGTAACAAAACGCTATTTTGGAATATATTCGAATATCAATTTAGAAGTCCAATTACTATTGTGAGTGGCACACTTGGAATCGAAGGTAAGGGAGAAGAGCATAAGCTGAGATTTTGGCAGAGCCCTAAAAAGTTCATGAAAAGACTAGCAGCAGAAAAGGCCAATCAAGGCTATCAGCTGGTGGAAGAAAAGGATCTCAAGAAAGTCTATATCCAATACCGGTACAATGAAGAGAACGAGGAAGAGTTTGAGATGACAGAGGATAAAAGCCTGATGGTTGAAGAAATAGTGGAAGAAGAACTTATGTACTCTGGAAACGGCTATGGATATGGATCAGAAATTGGAGCAGGTACAGGAACGAGTATATTCTATGTAATAGATGTCGAGATTGCTTATAACTCTATTTGGAAATTGCTAACGGAAAAGAAGTTAACGGATGGCGTTGAGATTGCTTATGAGGCTGAGAAGGGAAGCTATGTCTCCTTGCATCCAAAAGGGGCAGTATTTGAGCTAGTATAAGTAGTGAAGAAAGCACGTTCTATGCTATAATAGGAGCCTTAGGTAGATTAGGACCAGATGATCCCGGTTGAAAGGAAGTTTCCGAAGCTTCTTCCTTTATGTCTATTCGGAAGCTATGTCGGAGGTGTCATGATGAATAAAAGATGGACGATTGAAGAAATCCGTGAGTATGTGAAAAAGAATTCAACCAGTGAATTACTGTCGACAGAATATAAAGGTTTCTCTCAAAAATTACAGTTTAAATGTTCCTGTGGAAATGTCTTTGAAAAGACTTTAACAAAGTTTAAAGGGAGTAACCAGAAAAGCTGTACAGACTGTGCCCCAATAAAACCATCACGTTAATTAGGAAGAGAGCTGCTTTATTGGCAGTTCTTTTTTTATGGATAAAAAGTCCATACATTAAAAAATTTGCGGGTAGGATGAAAGTCTATTTTAACATTTAATGTTAAATAAATACAAAAATATTTTTAGAATACATTTTATTACCTATTTATCCAATAATGAATACTATTTTACAGTAATTATGTTAGAGTAGAGAGGAAAGGGAGAGATTAAAAATGATTAAAAAAATGATTAAATTAGTATTAGTAGGTGTGTTGGCATTGGGAATTACGGCGACCGTTAACATATCTGCTGAAGCAGCTACACATAAGGTTATGTGGGGCAAAACAGAATTAAAGGCAGGACAAATTGGTAAGGTAACCATTT
Organism: uncultured Psychrobacillus sp.; assembly: GCF_938022135.1. Classification (NCBI taxonomy): domain Bacteria; kingdom Bacillati; phylum Bacillota; class Bacilli; order Caryophanales; family Bacillaceae; genus Psychrobacillus; species uncultured Psychrobacillus sp. The sequence goes on along the minus strand of NZ_CALIED010000020.1, from coordinate 55,405 downwards.
TAGCAGACACGGATTTAGTTAAAATCGGTTCAAATGGATCACTTAGCAAGGTTCGCACTCTTAAAAAGGGCGATGAATATAGAGTTTATACGTATAAGGGGTCAAACGGCGGCTTATATGGATTAGGTGCAAGTAGCTTCGTGCAAAAAAGTACAAAGTTAAAATACGAAACACCATCTAAAAGCAAGCTTGCCTTGTTGAACAAGGAAGTACACGGTGGAATTACCCCAAAAGCAGGTATGAAGCTAACATATTCTCCAAGCTTTACAGAGCCTACAAAAAGAGAATTTATTACAAAAGTTGAAAATGAATTTGGTGCAACTCGCACTCTTCTGACTATACCGGGCCAGGAAATCGGTGGATATGTGTATAATGAATATACTTCTGACGAGGGAGTTTCTTCTATAGGATTTGGTGTAAATTATACAGATTGGGGCCTATTTAATGTACAATATCCTTTAATTGAAGGAAAGCAAACGAAAGAGATAGACTGGGATGGAAATGTGAGTATAATCCATAACATCAATGTAATCAGTACAACTAGCACTGTCACAGTAAAGGCAGGCACATTCCAAAATGTTGTGATATTCAAGACTTACGCGGGTTACACTTATTACTTAGCTCCTGGTATTGGAATTATTAAAATGATAGGCAGCGATGGAATCTTAGATGCTGAATTAATTTCGTTCAAATAATATAAAAGCCAGACCAAGCGAGTTTAGCTGGTCTGGCTTTTCTTATTGTTTCTGAAAAATGGATTAATTGAAATGTGTGTAGTCACAGTAAGAGATACTCTTCTTGTAGCGTCACTCCCTAGAAAGGATTTCAATCAGTTCTGTTGACTTACTCTTGTCTAGTTGAGAATACTTATGTTCTCCGTAAATAATAATTTCCACTGTAGAGTTTGGGCTAATCCACAGGCTATAAACTAATCCTTTAGCTTTTGGAGCTGGAAAGGAAAATCGGTAATCGGGAGGGCGTACCATTTCTACTTTTGCATTTTCCCAATCCATCATATCTATAATCTCTTTAACTTTCTTAACATCCTCGTCATTCGTGATATCTTTGAAAACCTCGTATTTATTTTCATCCCCAACACGCTTTTGAACTTCTATTTTTTGAACTTCTATATTTTGAACTTCGTCTTTTGTAGCATTCGAACAACCCGTTATACATAATAAAATGATTCCTATGAAAGTAATAAAATATATAGTAATTCTCAATATTAATTTCCCCCTTTAGTAAGATTATATGTTTACTTACGTTAATTAAATAAATTAGAAGTTCACCCTAATCTATTTTTAAATAAAAAAGGATAAGAATTTAATGTTATAATTTCCAAAAGATAAGCGAATTGTTGATACAAGGAAACTAGATAAATAATGACATGAGTGGAGGTACAATATGAGAAAAAGAGGTTCAACTATAATTACTTTGTTTTTGTTAGTAGCTATAAGTGTCAGCATTTATTTTTACTTCAATCAACAAAAAGCTTTTGAATACTTTTTCAAATTTAATGAGAGTTATGTAAAAACACAAGTTGGGGACGTAACAATTTATAAATCCCCGCAAGTTTTGTATGATTCGCAAGCAGTTTTAGAACAGTTAGCATCGACAAGACAATTAGCACAAGATTTATTTAAAATGGAATTTACATCGCACGATTCACTTCCTATTTTTGTTACTTTACCTGGATATAAAGGTCATGAACGAATGGATACAAATACAGGAGTGTATTTAAGTGAAATGGGAAATATTTTAATCAATGGAGAAAACGAGCAGTTTGCATCATATACAACACTTCATGAATATAGCCATTTTTTATTTGATTTATATTTAAGAGAGCACGAAATATCTATTCAAGAATTACCCGCTTGGTTCACAGAAGGAATAGCGGAATACTTTGCCTTTCAGGTAGAGCAAGCTTTCCCAGTTTTATATTCCTACTATTTCGATACTTTTCCATTTGAAAGATTACAGGAAAACCATAATGAAAATGTAAATACTATATATCTTCAAGGCTTTTATGCCATTTATGACTTAATTGAAACCTATGGGGAAGATGTAATTACTAAAGTCATTTTGGCATATAAAGATTCTGGTGATTTTGCCACAGCTTTTGAGGCAGTAACTGATGAAGAATATGTGGCGTATCATGAAAGCTTTCGCCTAAATAAAAATAAAATCAATATGCTAGCGGATAAAAATTTAGACCCAGAAAAAGTAATAACAATAGGAGAGCAACTGCTAGCAGATCAATCGAGCATAAATCCATACTCTCCCTTCGTTTTGCCATATCTAGTTACTGCGGCCTTAGAAGTAAATGATGTAAGTTTAGCTAGTACATATTTTAAATCACTTGAACAGCTGTTGTTTAATCCAAATGATTACTTATATTATGCTGTACAATTTGCAGAAGCAGGAGAAAGATCATTTGCTGATGAACTTATCGAAAAAGGTCGTTATTTTGCAGAAGCTTATCATTATGATGTAGAGATATATGAGGTAGAGGCTAAAAAAATAATAACATACTAAAACTGACATTATTGAATCATTAAAGAAATTCATTTGTTGTATTTGGATAGCATTAACAATAGATGGCTTATCGCTCGAACTTGTCGTCTCTGACAAGGGAGTGATAAGCCATTAGTTTTACTATAGAAATGTTTTAATCAAGTCATTCCTCAATCCACAGTATTAGCCAGTCTTTGCTTTTTAGATTTTCTAAAGTAGAGCAGCTCATAAATACATGGAATTACAATTAAGGTTAGTAGCGTAGCCATTGCCAATCCTCCAATTACAACGATTGCAAGACTTTGTGATACAAGGATACCTGACTCGGCTTGCTTAAGTAAGAGTGGGAGCATGGCACAGATGGTCGCGATGGCTGTCATAAAAATTGGTCGCATTCTAGTGGTGGCAGCTTCAACCAATGATTCACGTATCGTCATTTTCTGTTCATTTTGCTTCACTCTGTCTAGCAAGACAATGGCATTGGTTACAACAACTCCAATTAGCATAAGTGCACCAAGTAGAGCAGTTATATCAATGGAAATACCACTTATTACGATTCCAAGTACAGCTCCAATTGCTGCTAATGGTAGCGAGAAGAGAATTGCAATTGGTGTGCGAATGGATTTGAATGTTATCACCATGATTAAAAATACTAATCCAATGGAGACGAGCATCACTAAAAAGAGATCCTCAAATTCATCTGCCTGCTGACTACTAGAGCCACCTACAAATACTTCTATATCCTTTGATATTTCTATTCCTTTTTTACCCTCACCATTTCCGAATATCGCCACGTTTATTTCACTAGCAATTTCAGAAAGTCTAGCTGGATCGACATCTGCAGTAATTCTTAGATAGGTTTCCCCATCCTTGTGCAGTAGGGTAGTGGCAAGCTTTTCAGACTTTAGGGTTGCCACAGAAGATACCGGAACAGCCCCCTCGTTAGTCATGATCTGGATAGATTCTAAATCATTTGGTTTTTCTATATTTAACAGTGGCTCGAGCATAACTGCTTTTTCCTTGCCATCTATATTAATGGTTCCGATCGGTGTTTTATTTAACATTACACCTAATTGCTGAGCAATTTGCTCTGTATTACCTTTGGAAGGGTCAACAATAAGTGAGTAGACCGTCTTCTTTTCATCTTGATTTGTAGTTACTTTATTTACGCCATTAATAGGTTGAATTTTTTCTTGAATAGTCGGCGCAAGCTTTTCTAAGCTTTCGATATTTTCTCCGACTAAATCAATATTGATATTAGTACTGGAGCCACCCATCATAAATGAGGCTTCGGTCATTTCAAATGCGGCACTTGAAAACATTTCTCTTTTTCCTTCAATCGACTCCATCACTATTGGGATATCATTCTTATCATGTAATAAGATACTGAAGTACGCTTCCGTTGAAGAGCCCACCGCTCCATATTGTGCTGCCTCCGAAGGAGTACCTACTTGCGCAAAAACATGTTCTACCTCATCCATTTCGAGAATATAAGATTCCATATCCATCATTTTTGACTGCACTTCCTCGGCAGCTGTGCTCGTTGGGTAGGTTAACGTGACGGTTATATAATCGGAAGAGGAACTATTGACTGCTCCTTTTGGTATTAAAAAGTATGTGGCGATGGAACCGAAAAATAATGCTGCGGAAATCAAAAAGATGACCCACTTATGATTCAACGACCAGGTGACAAGCTTTGGAAAACGAGTGGCAGCCTTATGCTCCGGTAACTTCGTGTTCTTCAATAAGCTAGCACTCATGATAGGGACCACTGTTAAAGCAACTAATAGAGAGGCTAACAGCGAATAGGTAACCGTTAGAGCAAAGGGTAGTAAAAAATCCTGTAATGAACCATTTAACAAGCTCATGGGAAGAAAAACAGCTACAGTCGTTAATGTCGAGGCTGTAATGGCAACTCCAACCTGCTTTGTGGCATCCACAACCATTTGAACACTAAACTTCTCGGACTGCATCTTCCGAAAAATATTCTCTATGACGACTATGCTGTCATCCACTAATCTCCCAACTGCAACAGCGACACCACCAAGCGTCAAGATGTTTAATGTCACACCAGATAGCGATAGCAAAAATAAGGTCAGGCATAGAGATAGAGGAATTGAAATAATCGTAATAAAGGTAGACCGAATGTTACGAAGGAATATCATGATCACAATAGTCGCAAACAATGCTCCAAGTAAAACTTCCTTCATCATCGTGTGGACAGAATTTTGAACCAAGTCCGAGGAAGAAACATAAATGACAGATTCTTGCTGCGTATACTTTTCGTTTAATTCCTTTGTTACTTTTTCAACTTCCTTGCTGATCGTCACTGCATTGGATGTACTATCCTTTGTAATACTAATATCCAGTGTATCCTTGCCATTAAAATGACTCATAAAAGCTGAATCGGTTGCTTCCTGAATATTAGCAATGTCCTCCAGTGTTACTTCAGGTACAATGGTCATTTGCTTTAACTTATCTAAGCTAGTTACATCGCCGATGACCTTAATATTACTGACTTGACCGTTTACCGTCTTCTCTCCAACAGACACCACAACATTTTGTCCTTGAAGTATAGTTAATACTGATTCAATGGGAATTTGATTCTCCTGCATTTTTTCCATATCCAATTGAACCGAAATGGTTGTATCATGTGCCCCGTATAAATCTACGTTGGCAATCCCTTTGATTTGTTGATAGCGTGAGATGAGTGTGTTCCTTGCAAACTCCACATTTTCAGAGGAAAGTCCATCCTCAAACGTAACAGCGATATTCACAATAGGGATCATAGACGTATGCAGCTGGGAAACTACTGGCTTCGCTATACCGGAAGGGAAGGAAATGTGTGCTAAAGCTTCTTGTACCTCCTGTTTTGCCAGCTTCATATCATATCCAGATTCATAGACGATGTCTACATGTGAATACCCATCCCCTGTTCTGGAATAAATAGAAGACTTCCCATTTAGACCGTTTATTGCGCTTTCAATCGGACTTGTTACTTCAGTTTCCATTGTTTTTGCATCTGTTCCCGAACCCATCGTTATAATGGTGACCTGTGGATTATCCGCTGAAGGTAAGAACTCCATTGGCAAACGAAAGTAACTAATCACCCCAATTACTAAAACTAATACAGTCAATACAGCTATTGCTGCTTTGTTGCTAAATGCCCACCTGGTTAACAAAGACACACTTGACTCCTCCTTTTAAATGAAAACAATGTGTATGAGTGCTCTTGATGTAATTTCTTTCTAATTGTATAAAAATGGCAAGAATGTCACATTGTTCGTGAGGATGAATTGTTTCTAAGACCAGGGGCTGAAATAGATATAATACTTAAGGTTAAGTAGAGTGAGCCGAAAAGTGAGCAGAGAGCTTCCTGCCTTTAGTATGATTAGTCGGTGAGATGCAAAAAGCTCCAAGCATGGGTCGCTTGGAGCTTTAGGTGAATTAGTTGAACAGTACGTCATAATTTAACTTCCATTATACAATTAACCTCTTGGAATCCAACCTTCTTATAAATCTCTTTGGCAAAGTTAGAGGCAAAAACATTTAATCGGACCGCTTCATAGCCTTGTTCTTTAAAATAGGAGTTTCCTTCATTAATGAGGATTTTAGAAAGTCCCTTTCCTCTATGGAGCGGCAGAACATAAATTTCATATATAAACCCAAACTTGTTGTCAGTAAAATAGTCTGTATTTTCACCTAGCATGATCCAGCCTTGAATAGCTTCCTCTTCTTTAATCACTAAGTAGAAGCCTCCTTTATCTATAACGCCTTGAAACATGGCTAATGCCTTCTCTTCACTAATCTCCAGTTGCGTTGCATCAAATGCAGAGCTTACTGCATGAGAAAGAATAAATTCCATATCCTCTTTCGTTGCTTTTGTAATCATATAAATCCCCCTTTATCCTATTTTATTTCCACAAGATTTGGTCATAATCCTTTAATGCACTCATTTAAAATAACTATCACCTCGCATAACAAATTAGTAATATATCACTTATGTATAGTTTGCTATGCTTGTTTAAAGGGGGCGTATTTATGCATACATTTCACGTTAGCTCTATTGGAACAGTACATAACACTAGAAAAACTCCAGAGGATGATTATTGGGGGGAGGTAGTTTCTGAAATCAGGTTAAACAATGATTGGGACGAGAGCAGTCTAGATGGTATTGATGCTTTTAGTCATGTGGAAATCATTTTCTTGTTTCACCTTGTTTCTGACGATCAAGTACAATATACTGCTAGGCATCCAAGAAACAATACGACTTATCCGAAGGTGGGTATATTCGCGCAGCGAGGTAAGAATCGACCAAATAAAATGGGACTTACTACGGTTGAGTTGATTGAACGGGACGGGTCATCGATCTTTGTCAAAGGGTTAGATGCGATAGATGGGACTCCAGTGCTAGACATTAAGCCCGTAATGAGCGAATTTCTACCGAAGGGGAAAGTGAAGCAGCCAAAATGGTCAACCGAATTAATGATGAATTATTGGGAGTAAGCTTTAAAAAGGACTTAAGCGTCCGATAGCGAATAAAAGAAAGAGTACAGTTTATTTAGGAGGGAGCATATGAGTATAATCGAACGAATTGATACGGTCTGCTTAAAGGTGCGGGATATTAATACCGCTAGCAGCTGGTATCAGGAGATGCTAGGACTGGAGGAACAATATAGGGAGGAACACTATGCCATTTTGAAAATTGGAGAAAGTGGTGTACCCTTGACGCTAGAAAAGGGAGAGCCAAATGGTGGAGGAAATAGTACATATCCAATCTTTTTCTCTTCTTCTATAGATGAAGCGCATAAAACATTATCCAGTCGAGGAGTAACGGTCACAGATATACAGCAGGATGGCCTAAACACCTATTTTGAGCTGTTCGACGTAGATGGGAACAAATCTCAAATTTGTTACTGGAAATAAGGATGCTCTAAAACAAATTTTTAAAGGGTGGAATGCACATTGGACTTTGTCACATCATTATTTAACTCACATTATGATCTATATATAAGATTAGCAGTAGCCACATTCATAGGTCTGTTAATAGGACTAGAGAGGGCTATTAAGCACAAGCCTGCAGGGATTCGTACGCATATTTTAGTATGTCTCGGCTCTACACTGGCGATGAGCTTATCTACCTTAAACCAAGGGCCTTATATGGATCCCATGCGATTAGCAGCCCAAGTTATTAGCGGTATCGGCTTTCTAGGCGCAGGAGTTATTTGGGTGGATAAGGATAACGTGAAACGAGGTCTAACAACAGCAGCAAATCTTTGGATTACCGCATGCGTAGGATTAACAATCGGTTATGGCGCATATGATTTAGCAATACTCACAGTTTTCCTCATGTTTATCGCCATGAACCTTCCAAGGGTATTAGAGAAGATGAGACTTCTACCTCCAAGAGGGAAAGAGAAGGAAGCGCATGAGGTTGATAGTGATGGGGAATAAAAGGTGGAACAAAGCCACGCTACCAGTTCAGTTACTGGAGTGATGGCTTTTTCTTTGTATAATCTATATTGTTTAATTCACAGCAAATAGGAATGAAACAGCCTGCCTATTAATATTATTTTAGAGAGGATTCTTTGAACAGAATCGTTTGCGGATAAACTAATTTTTAGTACAAGACTTCTTTGCTAGAACGACTATATGATAAAAGAAAGGAGTATTATTTGGAGCTATTCCTTATCAAGTCATTTAAACATCTTAGTTTGTATGAAAAAGAATGGTCCACTATTTTAGCAGCAAATCAAAATTCTAATCCATTTCTAGAATTTCATTTTATATACAATTGGTGGAGATATTTTTCAGACGATAAGAAAATTGAGATTTATAGTGTTAGAGAAAACCAGAAAGTCATTGCTTTTTTTCCCTTTATAGTGAGTAAAAAGAACAATGTTAAAATTGTGCAAACGTTAGCTATTCAATCCTGTCCCTATACAGACTTCGTAGTAAAGAAGAGAGATTTAGATAGGGTGCTTATGTTTGTGATGGACGGAATTATTTTAGATAAGCAGCAGGCTGTATTCTTGATTAATTCGTTAAGTTATGACAATCATACACACCTAAAATTAAGGAATTACATGAATGCTAGAAGCTACAAATGTATAGAAAAGAAAAATAATCCAGTAGAAATTTTACATGCTATAACTCCAATGATGGAAGTAAAGCTAAGGGCACTAGGTGATCTACAGGAAGAGGTAGTGACATTTGACCAATTGCAGTCATTATTAGAGGGAAACATGGACAAATTTAATCACTCCAGTAACGATAGATTGGATTTTATGAAAAAGTTTGAAGGTGATCGGCCTCATGTCAGCGCAAAGGTAATACATCTTAATAATGAATTAATAGCATTTTCTTATGGTTTTCAGTGGCTGGATAAATACATGGAGTACGGAAACGGAAAACTAAAGGATCTTTTTCATGCTGAGAAGCTGCTTGGCGAGGTTATGCCCATACATGCTCCAGGTACTGTGTCTATCCTATTTTCAACTAAAAATTTTAGGGGTAAGCTTGGCCTTATCCTGGAAAAACGTCATATAGCAAAATATGAAAGAAAACAATTGAATCCTACTAAGAAGAAGGCATTTAAGAAAAAGCATTCTATTCTTATTGCTGAGCTCAACGATATCCACATCAAAGCCCCCAATTGTAACTTTAAAAGTATTTCTAACACAGAGATATGGTCAGGTAACCGACAAAGATTCCTTCTCAATTACCTTCGAGGTTTCGAGGGCTATCATTCTGGAAATCCCCAAAACACTTTTTGGATCAATTCAACATCGCTTTATATTGATGAACTAAATCATAAAGAAAAGCTATCTGAAGGAACTCTATTTATAGAAGGGTGGGAGTCTGAGGAGCTAGAAAAGATACTATGCTTTACACAAACAAACTACAGAGTACGGAATATATTAGTACGTGTTAATAAAGACAACAAAAATCAAATCAAAAAATTAATGCTTTTTGGATTTCAAATTAGAGATAAGTTTTTGATTCCTAGCTAGGAGAAGGTTTTTTCTCTGCGTGCAACGTCTAATTACTAGGCTTGACCCACAAATAGAAGGAGTCGACTTTTGATTGGAGGGAAGAGTGGAGACTTTCAACGAGAATAGTACGAGCTGAAGATCCAGGAGAGCACATATCGTTACTTTAATAGAAAAAACTTTAGACAAAACATCACAATTCATGGTGTTTATCTAAAGTTTGGAGCGACTAATTATTGATTAGTCGCTTCTTTGCTTTTACTTAGCCTATTCAACTGTACAATCTCAGCATCCTCATTCTTATGACCGGTTATTAAATCTCTCAATATATGAGATCCGAGCATACTATAAACGGTTCCGTTTCCACCATAACCTAATAGGTAATAATGATTTTCTTTCGTTGGATGTACTCCAATGAATGGAAGATTATCAGTAGATTCTCCAAAAGTCGCAGCGTATGCATAATCAATGCTTATATCGTATTGTGGGAATAGTTCTCTTGCTTGGAAAAGAAGATTTTCTACTCTCTTCATCATCAGCTCTTCCGATTGTGGTGCCTCAGGTTGGTCTTTGTCCATACCACCTATAATTAATCTACCTTCTTTGCATGTACGAGCGTATAAGTAAGGTCGCTTTGTCTCCCATATTAAAGCTTTTTCATGCCAGCCACTTAAATTACTAATAGGATTGCTGACGCACACATAAGAATGATTGATATCAGCTCCCCTACGTTTTCCAACAGGGACATCCTCATATCCAGTCGTATATACAACTTTTTTAGCAAAGAACGGTTTTCCAGCAGTACGAACTTCCATGTCGTTGTCTCTATCTATCACATTTATAACTTCTGTATATGGATATAGATGAACGCCTAGCTCTTCCGCTTTTCGAAGAACCCCTTGTACAAACTTTAACGGGTTAACCTCTGCGTCACCTAAAGTTAGTAGGGCGCCATCCTTGGAAAAGGAAAATTTTTTGGCTATCTCGTTCCTTCCTAAATAATCACAAGGGAAGTTATATTTTTGAAGTGTTATGTATTCCGCTTTTAGCTTCTCGACATCATTTTCTTCGCTAGCAAAACACAGGCTAGGGCGCCGTATAAAATCCGGATCCTCATCGAGACTTTTAGCCACAAGCTCTAAATCATCCATTGCTTCATAACAGAGCTGATAAAAGCGAACAGCATCCTTTTCGCCGATTTGGTCAATTAGTTCATGAAGCATAATGTCATTTGAATACTGAAGCAATCCTGTATTTGCGCTAGTGCTGCCGGTACCCATCATACGTTTATCTAATACAGCGACCTTCAATCCGGCCTTCGCAAGCGATAGCGCAGTTAAGGAGCCAGACATTCCTCCACCGACAATAACGACATCGTATATATCTAAAGGCTCAATGAATGTTGGAGTAAATGGTTTTGTTGTAGTTGGCCAATAAAGAGACCCGTTATGTAGATTCATATGTACCTCCAAAGAGTTTTTTAGAATTATATACCCTTAATTTTTATTTTCAATCCATGTTATAATAATATGTGATAAAAGTATTAAACTGCTTGTTTAGGTGCTTTTAATAAACTAAAGGATGATGTATATGACACAGGAAAAACCTCGTGTATTAGTTATAGATGGTATGGCATTATTATTCCGTTCTTTCTTTGCAACTGCTATGTCAGGAAACTATTTTAAAAATGAAAAGGGGATTCCAACGAATGCAGTACAGGGCTTTGCACGTCATGTATTGGCAGCACAGGAGCTAATGAACCCTACTCATATGGCGGTTTGCTGGGATAAAGGAATGAAAACGTTTAGAAATGATTTATTTGATGGGTATAAAGCGAATCGGCCAAAGCCAGCAGAGGAGATGATTCCTCAATTTGATATGGCCCAGGAGCTGTCGGAGCATTTAGGGTGGCAAAACTTTGGGATAGTTGGAATGGAAGCAGACGATACGATTGCGTCTATCACACATAAATGGAAAGACGAAGCACATTTCACGATTGTCAGTGGCGATAAGGATTTACTTCAGCTTTTAAATCCTTCTACTGAAATTGCATTCACGAAAAAGGGCTTTACGATATATGACTACTATAATCATGAAAGATTCACAGATGAATACGGTATCTCTCCACTGCAGTTCCCGGATGTGAAGGCTTTTATGGGAGATTCCAGTGATGGCTATGCAGGTGTGAAGGGTATTGGACCGAAAACTGCTCTTCAGCTTATACAAGCCTATGGTTCAGTTGAAAAGGTAATAGACTCACTGCATCTCCTAACAAAGGGTCAGCGAACAAAAATTGAAGCTGATTTAGAAATGCTTCACTTATCGAAGCAGCTTGCTACCATCAGTAGAGATGTACCAATTGAAGCGGAGCTCGATCACTTAGTCATACCGAATATTGATACGAACAAATTCGATTTTTTATATGAGCATGGCTACACTATTTTAGCTCGTCAGCTGCAAGGGAAACAGAAGCCGGTGGGACAACTTTAATAAATGTGAGGATAGGAGCATTTTCTGCATATTTTATCTTGCGTATAGAACTTTCTCGTCCTCTTCCACCATTATCATGAACGATTAAATAGAGTTCATCGTTATTTTTTTCATACCCAATTAATGGTACCCAGTGATAGGAAAAAGAGAATTTCTGTTTCCATTTAAAAGAAAAATATTTATCAAACTTTAATGCCACTGGTCTACCTTGTTGCAGCTCACCTAAGGACTCCTCTATGGAGCATTTTTGGATTGTCCAACCAGGACCAAGAAGCTTTTTTAATCGCCTAATAAATCGACATGTAAATAGACCAATTCTTGTTCCTTTTAAATGTTTATATAAATCGTTAGGAATGTAGGAGTGGTTCGGTAAAAGATAGTTTAGGAGCACGTATACTGTGACCGGTCCACATGCAGAAGGTTGTAGCTTTGGATTAATGGAAACATCGTACTGAGAAAAGCCTTTAACCGGCAACTGGATTTTCAAGTGAATTCTCCTTTCTGGTTACTATATACAGTACGTTTATATTACCCTAAAAGTTTTTACTAAAAGCATTAAATTAAGTTAATTTCCTAAATAATGTTTTCCATTTTAAACACGAACAATTATTTGATTGGATGCGGCATGAGAGACAAGGCGTTGCAATTAGACTTGTGTATCAGTTGCTAGCAGAACGGTTTCCAGTAGCTAAAATCAATTATTGTTCGTGTTTTTTATATAAATAGCAATTCTAATTTAATTACTAAGGGGATGGATGGTTTGATTAGAGTACTAGAGGAAAAGGATTTTGAGGCAGCAGCTGACCTAGCGTCTATGGCATATCCAGGAATGGGCATTCAGTCAGAGGAAAAGAAGAAGGAATATGAGGAAAGACTGAAACGAGAGCAAAGGGAAGAAAACGGCATTCTTTTTTATGGAAGCTTTAACGCAAAAGAAGAATTAGTAGGAATCTACCGACGAAGTGATTTTGAATGTAATATTAATGGTGAGTTTCAACGTCTATTTGGGATAGGCATGGTGGCAGTACATATTTTACATAAGAAGGAAAAGGTAGCTTTTGAGCTGTTGAACCATTTTCACCAAGAAGCAAGAAAGGAAAATGTTGCCCTTGTTGCTCTTTATCCTTTTAGCTCTAGTTTTTACCGCAAAATGGGCTATGGCTACGGACCATTAAAGTACGAGTTTAGGATAAAACCAGGTGCTTTAAATAGTAATGGGCAGAAGGACTTGGTAGAGCTGTTATCTCCTACAGATGTAGAAGAAATTACAGTCTTATTTAACCACTTTGCCCAAATGCATCATGGTATGATCAAACGGACATGGAGTGAGCGTCAGCATATTAAAAATGCAGCATCTCGTTATGTAGGGGTCCGAGAAGACGGCAAGCTGATTGGTGCCTTGGCTTTTAGCCTTCAGCCAGTGAAGGATAGTCACTTCCTGCATCAAAATATGATGATTCATGAGTGGGTATGGAGTAGCCAGAAGGGCTTTAAGCAGCTAGAGGCATGGGTTGATTCCCAGCAGGACCAGGTCGACCGAATCATATATGGAACAAACAACCCGGCATTTGTTTATAGCTTAAACAATCCACCAAATGACTCTAATCACTTAATACCTAGTGTCTATCATGAGGTGGCCACCACTGGATCGGGTTTAATGTATCGGATTTCAGATATTCCACTCTTTTTTAAGCAGATGCATTTTCAAGCACTTCGCAAGCCAGCCGGCCAACCAGAAATTATTGTGAAGGTCGAGGATACCTTTATCGAGGAGCAGTCAGGCTTTTATAAGCTTTCATTTTTGGGTAGAGAATGGGATATTGAAAAAGTTGGAGAGAATATCGGTCAGGTGAACATCGAAATAGGAATTCAAGATTTAAGTGCATGGTGGATGGGCTGTGTATCGATTAAGGATTTGGATAGCTATGGTGAAGTAGTAGTGAAGGGTTGTAGCCCAGAGGATTTAGATGACTGGTTTAAGCCACGAAAAGCACCAATTTGTATGACAAATTTTTAAGTTAACATGATAAAAAAGACAAAGGGAGATGCGAGAACAATTTCTCGTTTCCTTTGTCGCTAGAAAAAAGGTTTAGGAGAAATCCCTAATCCTTTTTTTATTTAGAAGCGATTGTTTTATTGGATTCTTGCAGTAGGCGGTTCAATGCTTCTCGGAAATTTTTATATGTTTCGATATTAACATGTAGATCTGCATGGACAATTTCACGAATAAATTTCGGGTTAAAGCCAACATAGATTGGACGGATTCCCATTAAACGAAGAGAGCTATTCAGTCGGGATATAGAAATGGCCAATTCATTGTAATCGAATTCCTCAATATGCTCCACAGTTACCCCGGTAAAATCGAAAATAGCGTGTTCTACTTCTTTATGCTCGCCAATATATTGTAGTGTTTCCGTCTCAATATTTTCAAAGCGTTCCTTATACATATAGCCGGCAATCGGCATCAAAATTGTTTTAGGCACAATAGATGGAATGATTGGGGTGGACATTGCTTTTATAATTCGTTCATAGTAAGCGACTTTCTCTTTTAATTCCAGAATTTCGTTTTCTTGCGACAAATATAACACCTCTGTTTTTCTTATTATGGTAAGAAAGTAGAAGAGGACTGTCGTTAAGAGCAGTCCTATTTCCTTTCATACTTTCTAAGGTTACCTTGGCTTATGTGTTCTAAAGAAAGTATAGACTATTCAGTTTGAATATTATGCCTATATGTAGCTGTTCTAAATAATATCTATTTAGTTTGCGCTTGTAAAAATTCTTCTACCTGGTCCGGTGTTTTCGCATTTGCACTATGCAGGTGAGCTTTTTTCTCGCCGTTTTGGTATATAAGTAGGCTAGGAATCCCCATTACTTGATACTTTTCAGCGATTTCAGGTAGTTCGTCACGATTTACTTCATACCATGCGTAATTATTATACTTTTCCATGATAGGATCGATAAACATTTCCATGCGACGACAATCAGGACACCAGCCTGCTTCAAATTTTACTAATACCTCTTGATCACCAGAAATGATTTCATTAAATTGCTCAGTTGTAGTAATTTTTTTCATTATAAGATACCTCCAATGATAATACATACAGTTTACACTGTTTCCCAAATAGGAGAAAGCAAAATGTATTAAATTATTCATTTTATTATTGCGAAAATTTAAACATTGCACTAGAATAATAGATATAGAGATTGCTTCTATTTTTTTTGTAATTAAAATGAATGAGCGTTCATTCAAGATGAAGGGGAGGCTTTGCACGTGACATATCAAATTAAAAAAGCAGCTGTACTTGGTTCAGGGGTAATGGGATCTGGGATTGCAGCTCACTTAGCAAACATCGGTATACCAACACTTTTGCTGGATATCGTACCAAAAGAAGTTAGTAAAGAGGATGAAGCAAAAGGACTTACATTGGAGCATCCTTCCGTACGTAATCGTTTTGCGGAAACTGCCGTACAGAAATTATTAAAGCAAAAACCAGCACCATTAACATCGAAAAAGAACCTGCAACTAATCACGGCAGGGAATTTAGAGGATGATCTTGAAAAGCTAAAAGATGTGGACTGGATTATTGAAGTAGTAGTAGAAAACTTAGATATTAAGAAAAATTTATATGACAAAATAGATGCAGTTCGTAAGCCAGGCACAATTATAAGCTCTAACACATCAGGAATCAGTATCAATGCAATGGTAGAAGGTAGATCAGAAGACTTTGGCAAGCATTTCCTTGGCACTCATTTCTTCAATCCACCTCGTTATTTGAAGCTATTGGAAGTGATTCCTGCTAATACGACTGCTCCTGAAGTAGTGGAATTCATGCAAAACTTTGGTGAGGATGTGCTTGGAAAAGGTGTTGTTCTTGCAAAAGATACGCCTAACTTCATAGCCAACCGAATTGGAACATACGGTTTACTTGTAACCCTTCGTGAGATGCAAGCAAGAGGCTACTCAGTTGGAGAGGTAGATTCTGTTACTGGTCCACTTATTGGCCGTCCGAAGTCTGCAACGTTCCGTACGCTTGATGTAGTAGGTCTTGATACATTTGCTCACGTAGCAAAAAACGTATATGACCAAACAACAGGGGAAGAGCAAAAAGTATTTGAAGTCCCCGCTTTCATGCAAAAAATGCTTGAAAACAAGTGGCTTGGTGCTAAAACAGGGCAAGGCTTCTTCTTAAAAGAAGGCAAAGAAATTAAAGAATTAGATCCGGAAACTTTAGAATATGGACCAATGAAGAAGCTGAAAACTCCTTCCATGGAAATGGCAAAGCAACAAAAAGGCTTAGCCGCTAAAGTGAAAACGTTAACATATGCAAAGGATCGCACGGGAGAGCTTTTATGGAGTATTTTAAGTCCAACACTTATCTACTCTGCTCAGCTTCACGGTGAAATTGCAGATGATATCGTTGCAATTGACAATGCAATGAAATGGGGCTTCGGCTGGCAGCAAGGACCTTTTGAAATTTGGGATGCCATCGGAGTAAAAACCTCTGTTGAAAAAATGCAGTCAGAGGGCTATGAAATACCTGCTTTCGTTCAGTCCTTATTAGATAAAGGATTCGATTCCTTCTATAAAGAAGATAACGGTGAATTGTTCTTCTTTGACGGATCGGACTACAAGGCAGTACCAGTCAATGAAAAAATGATTAACCTAAAAAGCTACAAGAAAAAGCATGGTGTCATTAAGTCGAATTCAGGAGCTAGCCTGATCGATTTAGGAGACGGTATTGCATTGCTTGAATTCCACTCTAAGTCCAATTCTATTGGGTTAGATATTCTTCAAATGATTAACTTTGCTGTCGATGAAGTAGAGAAAAACTTTAAGGGTCTTGTTATTAGTAACCAAGGTAAAAACTTCAGCGTTGGAGCAAACCTTGGCATGATTCTAATGGAAGCGCAAGATGACAATATTTTTGAGCTTGATTTCGTTGTTCGTCAATTCCAAAATGCGACAATGAAAATTAAATATTCTTCGAAGCCAGTAGTAGTTGCTCCTTTTGGAATGACATTAGGCGGAGGAGCAGAGGTTACTCTACCAGCAGCTCATATCCAGGCATCTTCTGAAACATATATGGGACTTGTGGAAGCGGGCGTTGGTCTAATCCCTGGTGGCGGGGGTAATAAAGAGCTTTACATGAAACACCTAAAAGGAATTCCAAACGGAGTGCAAATAGATTACTTAAATGTAGCTAGCAAGGTTTTTGAAACAATCGCTATGGCTAAGGTATCCACTTCGGGTGAAGAGGCACGTGAGAACAATTTCTTAAGCATGGCTGACGGCATTAGCGTTAACCCAGATCACTTAATCTATGATGCGAAGCAAGCTGCACTAGCTCTTGCAGAAGCAGGCTATAAGGCGCCGATTCGTGAAAAGGTACCTGTTGTAGGATCCCCAGGATATGCAGCACTTTTATTAGGAGCTGAAGGCATGTTCTTATCAGGATATATTAGTGAGCATGATTTGAAAATTGCTAAAAAGCTTGCCTATGTGATTGCTGGTGGAGAGGTTCCATACGGTACGTTAGTAGATGAGCAATATTTATTGAACTTAGAGCGTGAAGCTTTCTTAAGTTTAGTTGCAGACCCTAAATCCCAGGCAAGAATGCAGCACATGTTAGTGAAAGGTAAACCATTACGCAACTAGACTGCGTTAGGTAAAAGGAGGAGAACTCATGCGTGAAGCAGTTATCGTAGCAGGTGCAAGAACACCAGTTGGTAAAGCGAAAAAAGGATCTCTAGCCAATGTACGCCCAGATGATTTCGGGGCATTGGTAGTAAAAGAGACATTAAAAAGAGCGGGCGGATACGATGGCCCAATAGATGATTTAATCTTAGGATGTGCAATGCCAGAAGCAGAGCAAGGAATGAACGTAGCTCGTAATATCGGTGCACTTGCTGGACTTCCAGATACAACACCAGCAATCACCATCAATCGTTTCTGTTCCTCTGGCTTACAATCCATCGCATATGCGGCTGAACGTATTATGCTAGGTCACTCCGAGGCAATTATTGCTGGAGGAGTAGAGTCTATGAGTATGGTTCCAATGATGGGGAATGTCATTCGACCAAATGCTCATTTAGCAGAAACAGCGCCTCAATATTATATGGGAATGGGTCATACAGCAGAGCAGGTGGCGAATAAGTATAATGTGAGCCGTGAAGACCAGGATGCATTTGCTGTTCGTTCACATCAGCTTGCTGCAGCGGCAATTGCAGCTGGTAAGTTTAACGATGATATCGTTCCGGTTGAAGTGATCAAGCATTTCGTAGATGAAAACAACAAAGCGCAATCGAAAAAATTTATGTTCGAAATGGATGAGGGTGTACGTCCAGGAACAACAGTAGAAACACTTGCAAAATTACGTCCAGCATTCAACGTGCGTGGTTCTGTAACTGCAGGTAATGCATCTCAAACTTCGGACGGTGCAGGCGCAGTATTAGTGATGGATCGTGAAGTTGCAGAGGCACAGGGCTTAAAGCCGATAGCAAAATTCCGTTCATTCGCAGTTGGCGGCGTAGCTCCGGACGTAATGGGGATCGGACCAATTGTTGCGGTACCTAAAGCATTGAAAATTGCAGGTCTATCTATTGAAGATATCGACCTATGGGAGATCAATGAAGCATTCGCTTCTCAATCCATCCAAGTCGTTCGTCATTTAGGTATCGATCTAGATAAAGTAAATGTAAATGGTGGAGCTATCGCACTAGGGCATCCACTTGGAGCAACAGGTTCTATCTTAACTCTAAAAATGATGAGCGAACTTAGAAGACAAGGGAAGCAATTTGGTGTTGTGACGATGTGTATTGGTGGAGGCATGGGAGCAGCTGGGGTATTTGAACTTCTTTAATTTTAAGAGGGAAATGCGCTTTGATTGAAGGGCGCATTTCACAATCAATTAATCAAACGTTTACACACAATAGGAGGAGAAGGAAATGACACAAGTTCAAGATGCAATTAAAGGTGGAAGCTTTTTAGTAGAAGATATTGAGGCAAGCCGCGTATTTACACCAGAGGATTTCAATGATGAGCAAAAAATGATTGCTAAAACAGCAGAAGACTATGTTAAAAACGAAGTATTACCTGTTGTGGAAAACCTAGAAAATCATGAGTTTGATCACTCTGTACGTTTATTGAAATCTGCTGGTGACTTAGGTCTTTTAGCAGCTGATATTCCAGAGGCATATGATGGCCTAGGATTAGACAAAATCTCTTCTGCATTAATCGCTGAAAAGCTATCAGTAGCAGGTGGATTTTCTATCACTCACGGAGCACACGTAGGAATCGGTACACTTCCAATCGTTCTTTTCGGTAATGAAGAACAAAAGAAAAAATACCTTCCAAACTCAGCGTCAGGAGAAAAAATCTCTGCATACGCTTTAACAGAGCCAGGCTCAGGTTCAGATGCTCTAGGAGCAAAAACAACTGCTAAATTAAATGAAGCAGGAACTCACTATGTCCTTAATGGTGAAAAGCAATGGATTACTAACGCAGGCTTTGCAGACGTATTCGTTGTTTACGCAAAAGTGGACGGAGACAAATTCTCTGCATTTATCGTGGAAAGAACATTCCCAGGAGTATCTGTAGGTGCAGAAGAGAAGAAAATGGGTATCAAATCTTCTTCTACACGTACGTTGATCCTAGAAGACGCACAGGTACCTGTTGAAAACCTGTTAGGGGAAATTGGCCGTGGTCATATTATTGCATTTAACATCCTGAACATTGGTCGTTATAAATTAGGTGTAGGTAGTATTGGTGCTTCTAAACGCGCGTTAGAGCTAGCTATTTCTTATTCTAATCAACGCCAACAATTTAAGACACCTATTTCTTCATTCAATTTAACGAAGCAAAAGCTAGCAACTATGGCTTCTAAGCTATATGCTACGGAAAGCTTAATATACCGTACAGTAGGTTACTTCGAGGATCGCATGAGCCAAATGAGTGAAGAAGACCAAAAAGACGGAGGTAAAATTGCGGCTGCAATCGCTGAGTATGCAATTGAATGCTCTATTAACAAAGTAGTAGGTTCTGAGGTTCTAGATTACATCGCGGACGAAGCGGTTCAATTACATGGCGGATACGGCTTCATGCAAGAATATGAAGTAGAGCGCATTTACCGCGACTCACGTATTAACCGTATTTTCGAAGGTACAAATGAAATCAACCGCTTAATCGTTCCAGGAACATTCCTGAAAAAAGCAATGAAGGGTGAATTACCACTTCTTCAAAAAGCACAAGGTCTGCAGGAAGAGCTATTAATGATGATGCCAGAGGAAGTTGGCGATGAAGCATTAGCTCAAGAAAAAGTGCTAGTTGCAAACGCTAAGAAAATCGGTATTTTAGCTGCTGGTATGGCTGCTCAACGCTTCGGTACAAAATTAGAAGCAGAGCAAGAAGTACTTGTACACATCGCAAACATTGCGAACAACATCTTTGCAATGGAATCAGCAGTACTACGTACAGAAAAAGCAATCGCACGCAGCGGAGAAGAAAAAGCAGCACAAAAGCTTCTTTACACTCAAATCTTCTGCCAAGAAGCCTTCAATGAAATCGAAGCAGCAGCAAAAGAAACACTAATTGCTTCAGTTGATGGCGATAACTTACGCATGATGATTTCTGCACTTCGCAAGCTAACTCGCTACACACCATATAACGTGATTGAGAAAAAACGCGAAGCTTCCGTTAAGCTAATCGAAGCTGAAAAATTTGTAGTTTAATAACAGCATTGGCCATCTGGAACTCCAGATGGCTTTTTTTGTCCGAAAAACGATATTACCATGAAGGGGAATGAGTTTATAACCGTTCAGCGAGATTTATGACCGTTCACGGGAATATATAACCGTTCAGCAAGATTTATGACCGCTCACGGGAATTTATCACCGCTAAGCAAAAACAAGGATATTTTTAAAATTAAGAAGAGAGCATTTCACTGTTCTCTCTTGCATGAGTAACAAAATATTATTATGATAAAAAGAAAAAGGTGAGATTTAAATGACAATCCAATTTTATGGATATCCAAAATGTAGTACATGCAACAAAGCAAGCAAATGGCTGAAAGATAACGATATCCCATTTGAGAACCATCATATCGTTGACGCACCGCCTTCAAAGGAACTATTAAAGGAAATGGTGGCACAAGGCGATTATGAACTGAAAAAATTCTTTAATACTAGCGGCGTAAAATATCGTGAATTACAATTGAAGGACAAGCTTCCTACAATGTCGGAGGATGAGCAGTTAGAGCTGCTTGCTTCGGATGGAAAATTGATTAAACGACCTCTTGTATATAATGGACATAAGCTAACGCTTGGTTTTAAAGAAGAGCAGTTTGAAGACATGTGGAAAACCTCTTAAAGCACCTTGTATTTACTATGAAAATATGTGAATATTAAATAGAATGGATTAATTATTTGAGAGGGGTTTATTTATGAGCGTACCTAAAGATTTTAAGTACTCAGCTGAACATGAATGGGTAAAAAATGAGGACGGAAATGTCCGTATTGGAATTACTCATTTTGCACAATCTGAACTTGGAGATATCGTATTCGTTGAACTTCCACAAGTTGGCGATGAGATCAAGGCAGGAGACGCTTTTGGTAGCGTTGAATCCGTAAAAACTGTTTCAGAATTATATGCACCTATCAGTGGTAAAGTAGTAGAAGTAAATACTGAGCTAGAAGATAGCCCCGAATTTGTTAATGAATCACCTTATGAAAATGCATGGATGATCGTGGTTGAGCCTTCTGACGTATCAGAAGTGGACAGCTTATTATCTCCTGAAAAGTACGAAGAATTAATAGCAGAGTAATAATGAAAACGCCGGTTAATAATCGGCGTTTTTTTCATATAATAAAGGAAAGGATAAGTTGGGAGAGAAGCTAAATGGCACATGTATTTAGTGATAAAATAATTATCGTTGAGGGTAGGTCTGATAAGCTGCAATTATTAAGCCTTCTCGATGAATCTCCAGAAATTATATGTACTAATGGAACGATATCCGATGTAAAATTGGAGGAGCTATTAAGCCCTTATGATGGCTTGCCGATTTATGCTTTTCTAGATGCAGACAAATCCGGGGAACAAATCCGATCGGTCGTTAGGAAGGAGTATCCAGAGGCAATTCATTTGTATACGAACCCGACGTATGGCGAAGTAGCAAACACACCGGCGAAGGTTTTGGCATCTATATTAAAACGTGTTAATATTAAGGTGAAAAAAGAATTTTTACCTTAGGATGATGTGTATGAATGAATGGACTAGAGAACAATGGGATAGCGCTAAAAACAATTCAACACTTACCTTGTTTTATATCTATACGCCTATGTGTGGAACGTGTCAGGTAGCAAGTAAAATGATGAATGTTATTAAAGAAATGGTTACCTATCCAATTGGTCAGGCAAATATTAATTTTCTAGGTGATTTGGCGATAGAACAGGAAATTGAAAGCGTACCTTGTCTTCTTATTACAAAACATGGGAAAGTGGAAAAGAAAATCTATGCTTTTCAATCAGTTCCTTACTTATTGGAAACAATAAAGGCTATTGACGAAGATGGAAACCTATGATAATATTCGTTATGTTGAAAACACAATTTAATAGTGTCGCTCTTATTAAGAGAGGTGGAGGGAAGTGCCCTTTGAAGCCCGGCAACCGTCATGAAAGTGAAATGGTGCCAAGTCACGCAAAGCTATAGCTTTGGGAAATGAGAGAATGGATGAACGTTATTTTAAATAGATAACATACACCCCTTCTGCTCTTTTGCAGAAGGGGTTTTTTATTAGGAAAGGTGGTCAGATTTACTTGATTAGTTTAAAAGACGTTTCGAAAAGATTTATTACAAAGCAAGGAGAAATCGTTGCAGTTGATAGTGTAAATCTGGACATACAGCGTGGAGAAATTTTCGGGATTATTGGATACAGCGGAGCGGGCAAGAGTACGCTAATACGTTTGTTGAATGGGCTAGAAAAGCCATCTGACGGTCATATTACAGTGAATGGCCAGGAAATTACATCTATTAATGAGGACAAGCTTCGAAGCTTTCGTCAAAAAGTAAGCATGATCTTCCAGCATTTCAATTTACTTTGGTCGCGAACAGTCGCTGAAAATATAGCATTCCCATTAGAAATTGCAGGAGTTCCAAAGGAAAAAAGAAAAGCTAGAGTAGAGGAGCTTTTAAGCCTTGTTGGATTGGAAGGAAGAGGAGACTCTTACCCATCTCAATTATCTGGAGGACAAAAGCAACGCGTAGGAATTGCAAGAGCGTTGGCTAATGGTCCAGAGGTATTGCTTTGTGATGAGGCAACATCAGCTCTTGACCCTGAAACAACCGACTCCATTTTAGACTTGCTCGTAAGCATTAATGAAAAACTAGGATTAACCATTGTGTTAATCACCCATGAGATGCAAGTTATTCAAAAGATCTGTAACCGAGTAGCGGTTATGGAAAATGGGCAAGTTGTAGAAGAGGGAGATGTGCTTGAGGTATTCCAAAAGCCACAACAGCCTATTACAAAGCGTTTCGTTTCTCAAATTTCAGATTCTAAAGAACCAATTCAAACCATTCAAAACCTAGTTAAGCTTTATCCAAACGGCAAGCTAGTTAAGCTCGTTTTCGTTGGAGATACTACAGAGCAACCAATTCTTTCGAGATTAATCAAACAGTTCGATTTAGAGGTAAACATCGTGCAAGGGAATATCTCTCACACGAAAAGTGGAGCGTTCGGGACACTAATCCTGCAAATCGATGGAAATGAACAAGCGGTGGAAAAGGCAATAGAATTTATCCACGCGCAAAAAGTTAAAACTGAGGTGATCAACAATGATTGAATCGTTATTTCCAAATGTTGATTGGCCTAAAATGTGGGAAGCCACTATAGAAACCCTTTATATGACTGCAATTTCTACAGTCCTAACAGCAATCTTTGGACTAATTTTAGGATTATTATTGTTTTTGACAAGCCCACACCAAGCATGGGCAAATAAAATAGCAAACTGGTTGACCAGTGGAGTAGTCAATATTTTCCGTTCTATTCCGTTTATTATTTTAATCATTTTGTTGATACCATTTACAACGTTGTTGACGGGATCGATGCGCGGTCCGAATGCGGCCATCCCTGCATTAGTAATTGGAGCTGCTCCATTTTATGCCCGTATGGTTTTAATCGCACTACGAGAAATCGACAAGGGTGTTTTAGAGGCAGCTAAATCAATGGGTGCTAAATCCTCTACAATCATTTGGAAGGTTTTATTGCCAGAATCGATGCCAGCCTTAGTATCTGGTATTACCGTAACTTGTATCTCATTAGTTGGTTATACAGCAATGGCGGGAATTATTGGAGCTGGAGGACTTGGGAATCTAGCATTTTTAGATGGATTCCAACGTGGACGCGGAGATGTAACGCTTATTGCTACTATTTTAATATTAATCATTGTCTTTATTCTACAATGGATTGGCGATATTATTACTACAAAAATTGATAAAAGATAGGGAGAGATTGAAAATGAAAAAATTATTGGCTGGGGTTTTATTATCTGTTAGTGCATTAACGCTTGCTGCTTGTGGCGATGAGGATAGCGACAAATTAGTTGTTGGTGCCTCTAACGTACCGCACGCAGAAATTTTAGAGCAGGTAGTACCTATTTTAGAAGAACAAGGCATTGAGCTTCAAATTGAAACGTACCAAGATTACGTACTACCAAATAAAGACTTAAATAATGGCGACCTAGATGCCAATTATTTTCAACATGCTCCTTATCTAGAATCACAAATGAATGATTTCGACTATGACTTCGTAAATGCTGGTGGCATCCATATCGAGCCGATTGGTCTTTACTCTCAAAAGTATGATTCGATTGAAGAGCTTCCAGAAGGAGCAACGATCCTAATGAGTAACTCGGTTGCTGACCATGGCCGCGTACTAGCAATGTTAGAAGCAGAAGGGCTAATTACACTTGCTGAGGGAATAGATAAAACAAAAGCAGAAATTGATGACATTATAGACAACCCGAAAAACCTAGAATTCGATCCAAACTACGAAGCTGCTTTAATGGTTCAGCTATATGAAAACAATGAAGGCGACGCATTGCTAATCAACTCCAACTACGCAATCGACGCTGGCTTAAACCCACTAGAGGATGCAATCGCAATTGAAGACTCAGAATCTCCATACGTAAACCTAGTAGCGGTAAACGCAGGTGACGAAAAAGACGAGCGCATCAAAGCACTAGTAGAAGCACTACAATCCGAAGAGATCCAAGACTTCATCTTAGAAGAATGGGGCGGAGCAGTAGTTCCGGTGAAATAATTGATATAGTTGTAGAGTGAAGCAAGCACCTGGTGTGCTTGCTTTTTTTGTGGGGTGGGAGAAGTGTGGGTTAAGGGGGAGAAAGCCCGTAAACGTGAGAAGCGCCCATAAACTAGTGAAAAGCGCCCATAAACGTGAGACTCGCCCATAAACTAGCGGAAATTGTCCCATAAAGGGGTGGAAACCGCCCATAAACCAGTTGAAACTGACCCATAAATGAAAGAAAAGCGCCCATAAACGTGAGACCCGCCCATAAACTAGCGGAAAGTGTCCCATAAAGGGGTGGAAAGCGCCCATAAACTAGTTGAAACTGACCTATAAATGAAAGAAAAGCGCCCATAAGCGTGAGAATCGCCCATAAACTACTGCAAAGTGTCCCATAAAGGGTTTGAAAGCGCCCATAAACTAGTTGAAACTGACCCATAAATGAAAGAAAAGCGCCCATAAACGCGAGAATCGCCCGTAAACTAGTGCAAAGTGTCCCATAAAGGGGTGGAAAGCGCCCATAAACCAGTTGAAACTGACCCATAAATGAAAGAAAAGTGCCCATAAGCGTAAGAACCGCCCATAAACCAGTTGAAACTAATCCCTCAATCGAACCCATAAAAACCTACATATACCCTCTTAAATGTATCATCACAAATAAGTTTAATTACCAAATTAATGGTATCTTCCTTAACTTAATTTTGCTAATCTAAGATTGAGGTGATGACTATTGATTATCAAAAAATATGCGAAATCGGAACAACTGAAAGCAATGAGATTATTATTGAATCGACTACCTTCGAAGCACCCATTTTATCCCAAGCTAGCCACAGAAATACAGACAACGATGGCAGGTGACTATGGCGAGGAAATGGTTTATAGAGAATTGGAGAGGATGCGTTTACCTTATAATTATTTTTTATTACATAAGGTAATGCTGCGTACGGAAAAGTTATTTGAAATTGATTTTCTATTACTAACCCCTTTTGGTGCAGTTATTCTTGAAATAAAAAACATTATTGGATTGCTCGAATTTAAAGTGAATCCTTCTCAATTAATACAAACCAAAGATAACGGCGAGATTAAAAAGTACCCTTGCCCCGTTAATCAGTTAAATGAGTATTCCTATTTATTGTCTAATTTCTTTACACATCATAATCTTACGATACCGGTCTTTGGCGCTATTGTTTTTGCCTCTAAAAATAGCCATGTTAAAACTACAAACAATGATACGACCATTCTTTATAAGAATGAGGTCTATTCATTCCTTCGAAATCTCCAAAATAAATCTACTATAGTACCCGATTCTAAACTTAATCAGGTAAAAAATCTGATTTTAAAACATAATTCC
The DNA here is from genome assembly GCF_938022135.1 of uncultured Psychrobacillus sp. Classification (NCBI taxonomy): domain Bacteria; kingdom Bacillati; phylum Bacillota; class Bacilli; order Caryophanales; family Bacillaceae; genus Psychrobacillus; species uncultured Psychrobacillus sp. The sequence continues at coordinate 28,760 of NZ_CALIED010000020.1, read as the reverse complement.
CCATTTGAATTCTTTCCATTAACGAAACATTATTCAATAGAAGTAAGTGATTTAATCTCAGGCGTAGCTTGTGAAGGCTGTGGACAGGTAGGTATGAATAAAATTAAAAATATTTGGTATTGTACAAGCTGTCAGTATGCAGACAAATATGCTTCTCTAAAATCACTTCAGCATTATTTTTGGCTATATGATGACATTCTGACCAATAAAGCTTGTAGAAAATTTTTACTTTTGGACAGCCGTTATGAAGTGAAGAGGCTATTAAGGAAAGCCAATCTCTTAAAATTAGGAAAATATAAAACTACACAGTATAAAAAGAAAAATTAACTTCCCTGCACAAAACTTTTTTAAAATGATTCATTTCTCCCCTTTTTAATTTCACCTAAATTATTACCAATTAAATAAGTTTCCAATTATCGAAAACGATTAGCTAGAAGCTTATTCCTCTCAGGCGCATGAGGGTGGGATTTAAAATAGGAGACTGGCTTTTATTTTACGCCGATATGTTACGTGAAATGAAAAAAATGATTCGTGTGACATATGTATCAATTCAATATTTACGAAATGAATTTTCAGAATAAAAAGGATGTTTGAACTTAACATGAGGTGGTATGTAGTGTAGTATAGAAAACATTAAAAAGGAAAGGAATGATTCATTATCAGTTCGGGAGAGTTACCCTATACAGAACAGATGGACCACGCATTCAGAGGAGTACATGGTTTCGGTTACGATGAATTAAGAAATAGTCAAACATTGAGAGCAAAAGTTGAGAAACGTCGTCAGGCAGATCACGAAAAAAGTATGCAGCTTGCAGCTAAGCTCGATGCTCGTGCTTTCCGAGGTTAATTTAAATAGAAGACAAAAATCCATGCAGTCTAGGCTGCGTGGATTTTTTAGTTAACACTATCGCCGTAGTGATATGCATTCTCAATTAGAGTTATCTTATTGAAAATGATAGTGTCATAAAGTACCATGCGGATGAACCTAATTTTTCTCTTATAATTGTTATATATTATCAATAAGAAAGTGTTTCAAAAGATTTGCAAGGGACTTCAGTTTGAGTTAAGATTAGAATGATAATAAATTAGAATGGTTATACATTTCTAGTTACTTAATGGAGGTTATTAAATGTCGACTTTAGTTATTAAGGATTTACACGTCGCTATCGACGGTAAAGAGATCTTAAAAGGTGTTAATTTATCCCTTAACACAAATGAAATTCACGCTATCATGGGTCCAAACGGTACTGGTAAGTCTACTTTGGCTTCAGCTATCATGGGTCATCCTAAATATGAAGTTACTTCTGGTTCGGTTGAATTAGATGGTGAAGACGTATTAGAAATGGAAGTGGACGAGCGTGCTCAAGCTGGTTTGTTCCTTGCAATGCAATATCCAAGTGAAATCACTGGAGTAACTAATGCAGACTTCTTGCGTTCAGCTATCAATTCTCGTCGTGAAGAAGGCGACGAAATTTCTCTTATGAAATTCATCCGCGAATTAGACAGCAAGATGGAATTCCTAGAAATGGACCTTGATATGGCACAACGTTATTTAAATGAAGGATTCTCAGGTGGAGAGAAAAAACGTAACGAGATTCTTCAATTAATGATGCTTAAGCCTAAATTCGCTATTTTAGATGAAATTGACTCTGGTCTAGATATCGATGCACTTAAAGTTGTATCTAAAGGAATCAATGAAATGCGTGGAGAAGGCTTTGGTAGCTTAATCATCACTCACTACCAACGTTTACTTAACTACATCACGCCAGACCATGTACATGTAATGATGCAAGGTCGCGTCGTTAAATCTGGCGGTCCTGAGCTAGCTCAAAAATTAGAAGCTCAAGGTTATGACTGGATTAAAGAAGAATTAGGAATTGAAGACGAGACAGTTGGACAAGAAGCATAAGAAAGGGGACGCATGACATGACGGTTGAAACGAAATTGGCATTAACCGAACAGGATATTCGCTCCTTTTCAGAAGGTCACCAAGAACCAAGCTGGATGACGGAACTTCGTCTTTCTGCTTTAGGTCAAGTGGAAACACTTCCAATGCCAACACCAGACAAAACTAAAATTACTAATTGGAATTTCACTGAATTTCCTGCTCATACTGTAGAAAGCACTACATTCTCTTCATTGGATGAACTTCCTGAAGAAGTGAAGGCGCTTGTTCATGCAGATGAGCAAAAAAATATTTATATTCAACACAACAATACACCTGCTTACCTTTCAGTAACAGATAATTTAAAAGCACAAGGTGTGATCATTACTGATATTTATACTGCTGCACGCGAACACGGCGAGCTAGTACAAAAATATTTCATGACAGATGGCGTTAAAGTTAATGAACATAAATTAACTGCACTTCATGCTGCATTATTAAACGGTGGAGTATTTGTATACGTACCGAAAAATGTTGTAATTGAAGAACCTGTTCAAGTTATTTATCTACATGACAACGAAACTGCTTCTTTATTCAACCACACATTGCTTGTGGCGGATGAAAACAGTTCAGTGACTTATGTAGAAAACTATTTGTCTACAGTAGAACATTCAAACGGTTTAGCTAACATTGTTTCTGAAGTAATTGTGAAGGATAATGCGAAAGTTACTTTCGGTACAGTAGACGTTCTTGCAGAAGGATTTACTACTTATGTTAACCGTCGTGGAGTAACTAGCCGTGATGCTGTAATTGAATGGGCTCTTGGAATGATGAACGATAGTGATACTATTTCTGAAAATGTTACTCATTTAGTTGGGGACAATTCAGAAGGTCATGTAAAAATGGTTGTTGTAGGTCGTGGAACTCAAAAACAAAACTTTACAACAAAAGTTATTCACTGGGGTAAACATACGGAAGGACAAATCCTTAAACATGGTGTTATGAAGGATGCTGCATCTTCTATTTTCAACGGTGTTGGTAAAATTGAATTTGGTGCTACAAAAGCTAACGCTGAACAAGAATCTCGTGTTCTTATGTTAAGCGAAAAAGCTCGCGGAGATGCTAACCCGATTTTATTAATCGACGAAGACGATGTAACTGCAGGTCATGCTGCATCGGTTGGTCGCGTTGACCCACTTCAGCTGTACTACTTGATGAGTCGTGGTATTTCTAAACAAAATGCAGAGCGTCTAGTAATTCATGGATTCCTTGCACCAGTAGTTAATGAACTACCAATCGAAGGCGTGAAGAAACAGCTGACGGAGGTAATTGAAAGGAAAGTTCGCTAATGCTCAATACAAAAGAGATTCGAAGCTATTTTCCAATTTTAAATCAAGAAGTTAATGGTCATCCACTAGTCTATTTAGATAGCGGTGCTACTTCTCAAAAGCCGATTCAAGTGATTGAAGCTATTAAGAAGTATTACGAATTTGATAATTCCAATGTTCACCGTGGTGTGCATACACTTGGTAACCGTGCAACGGAAAGCTATGAAGGCGCACGCGAGAAGGTTCGTGGATTTATAAATGCTAAATCGTCGAAGGAAGTTATCTTTACTCGTGGTACTACTACTGCAATTAATACAGTGGCACAAAGCTATGGTCTTGCAAACGTAAAAGAAGGCGACGAAATTGTAATCACGTATATGGAGCATCACTCTAACATTATTCCTTGGCAGCAATTGGCGAAGATAACGGGAGCGACGCTTAAATATATCGACTTAGAAGAAGACGGTACATTATCTTTGGAAAAAGTTCGTGAAACAATTACAGATAAGACTAAGATTGTATCTGTCGTATACGTTTCTAATGTATTAGGCACGATGAATCCTATTAAAGAAATTACTCAAATCGCACATGATCATGGAGCTGTTATGGTAGTGGACGGGGCACAGGCTGCTCCTCACTTGAAGCTCGATGTACAAGCGTTAGATTGTGATTTTCTAGCCTTTTCTGGTCACAAAATGTGTGGTCCAACCGGTATCGGTGTTCTTTACGGGAAAGAGGCTTTACTTGATGCAATGGAGCCAATTGAATTTGGTGGAGAAATGATTGACTTTGTAGGCTTACAAGAGTCTACATGGAAAGAGCTACCTTGGAAGTTTGAAGGTGGGACACCAATCATTGCTGGAGCAATCGGTTTAGCTGCTGCTATAGATTTTCTGGAAGAAATCGGCTTGTCCGAAATCGAAAAACATGAGCATGAGCTTGCTGCCTATGCCATGGAAAAAATGTCTACAATTGAAGGCTTAACAATCTACGGACCTCAAGATCCATTGAAGCGAGCAGGAATTGTTACCTTTAATTTAGATGAAGTACATCCTCACGATGTTGCAACAGTCCTTGATATGAATGGTATTGCTATTCGTGCAGGACATCACTGTGCGCAGCCACTTATGAAGTGGTTAAAAGCTACTGCAACTGCTAGAGCAAGCTTCTACATTTATAATTCTGAAGAGGATGTAGATCTTCTCGTTGCCGGCTTACGCACTGCTAAGGAGTATTTTGGAGATGTCTTCTAATTTAGATCAATTATATCGACAAGTAATTATGGATCATTACAAAAATCCTCGCAATAAAGGTAGTATTGAGGACGGCGCATTGACAATAGATATGAATAACCCTACCTGTGGAGATCGTATCCACTTGACTATTCAAGTGGAGGATGGCGTTGTACAAAACGCAAAATTCGATGGTGAAGGATGTTCCATTTCTATGTCTTCTGCATCTATGATGACGCAAGCGATCAAAGGTAAAAATATAGATGAAGCACTTAAGCTTTCCCAAATCTTTTCTGATATGATGCTTGGAAAGGAATATGACGATTCTATTGACCTCGGAGATATCGAGGCTTTAAATGGCGTATCTAAATTTCCAGCACGTATCAAATGTGCAACTCTTGCATGGAAAGCAATGGAAAAAGGCGTTTCAGAAGAAAAGAAATAAAATCAGAACGGAGGAAATACGATGGCAAAAAAAATGCCTGAAATTGGTGATTACAAATATGGCTTCCACGATAAAGACGTATCCATTTTCCGTTCAAAACGTGGTTTAACGAAAGAAATCGTTGAAGAAATTTCCCGTATGAAGAATGAACCACAATGGATGTTAGACTATCGATTAAAAGCATTAGAAATTTTCTATTCTAAAGCAATGCCACAATGGGGCGGAGATCTAGAGCCATTAAATTTCGATGAAATCACATATTATGTAAAACCATCTGAACAAACTGAAAAATCTTGGGATGAAGTACCAGAGGAAATCAAAGCAACTTTTGATAAATTAGGTATCCCTGAAGCAGAACAAAAATACCTTGCTGGTGTTTCTGCACAGTATGAATCTGAGGTTGTTTACCATAACATGAAGCAAGAGCTTGAAGACTTGGGAATCGTATTTAAAGATACTGACTCTGCCCTACGTGAAAACGAAGATCTTTTCAAAAAACACTTTGGTACAGTAATCCCGTCTTCTGACAACAAATTTTCTGCACTTAACTCTGCAGTATGGTCAGGCGGATCATTTATCTATGTACCACCAGGCGTAAAAGTGGATACTCCACTTCAAGCATACTTCCGTATTAACTCAGAAAATATGGGTCAATTCGAACGTACACTGATCATTGTTGATGAAGGTGCTTCTGTACATTATGTTGAAGGATGTACAGCTCCTGTTTACACAACGAACTCACTTCACAGTGCAGTAGTTGAAATTATCATCAAAAAAGATGCTTATTGCCGTTACACTACTATCCAAAACTGGGCAAACAACGTATATAACTTAGTTACAAAACGTGCTGTTTGTGATGCTAACGCAACGATGGAATGGATTGATGGTAACATTGGTTCTAAGCTTACAATGAAATATCCAGCAGTTATCCTTAAAGGTGAAGGCGCACGTGGAATGACACTTTCTATCGCTATCGCTGGTAAAGGACAACACCAAGATGCTGGTGCTAAAATGATGCATTTAGCTCCAAATACTTCTTCTACTATTGTTTCGAAATCTATTTCTAAACAAGGTGGTAAAGTAACATACCGCGGTATCGTTCACTTTGGACGTAAAGCAACAGGAGCACGTGCTAACATTGAATGTGATACGTTAATCATGGATAATCAGTCTACTTCTGATACAATTCCATACAACGAAATCTTGAACGATAATATTTCTCTAGAGCATGAAGCGAAAGTTTCAAAAGTGTCAGAGGAACAATTATTCTACTTGATGAGTCGTGGTCTAAGTGAAGAAGAAGCAACTGAAATGATCGTAATGGGCTTCATCGAGCCATTCACAAAAGAACTTCCAATGGAATATGCAGTAGAAATGAACCGTCTAATCAAGTTCGAAATGGAAGGTTCTATCGGTTAATAATTTAATAATTAGTCGTCTCAAGTTTGTGGCGATTTGTTTTAGGAGAAGGCGAACTTTATAGTTCGTCTTCTTTTTTTATTAAATTTGGCTAGGTTAAAGTTAATGGTTGATTTTGACTAAGAATTTTTTTTATAGTGACTGTAAACATTAACAATGGAACATTCAAATGCTATTAAGAACATAAATAGATGATGAAATTGGTGTTGGTGACAGTTTTTCAACTGTGCTGCTTATGCGAAAAAATTTATTAGCACTTATCGATACATTAAAGCTGTTCCCATTTATTGATTGGAGCACCAGACGGCGACTCCTACGGGGTGAGGGCTTATCGCTCACCCCGTGGAAAGCGTCCGGCTGGGGCGGAAATCAATTCTACTCTCTTGAAGATTTCTTTGCTTTTTTTATTAATTTAAATACAATATAAAAACTCCCTAATTACAAAAGTAACTAGGGAGGAAGTAATTATTTAGTTATTCATATCTTGAATGCCAGGACTGTGTTCGTTTGGCATATCAGGCATTAAAGGTACCGGAAATCCTTTTGGAGGATCAACTACGGAAAGTGTGCCATCGTTACGACTCGGGCTTTGACCTTGGAATATTTCGCCTATACGAGTAGGATCCAGCCTAAAGTTGAATTGGGCATTATGGTATCCCATCTCTACATATTTTCTGCATTCTGGATATTTATTTATATCGTAGTTCGGTACAGGGAATAGTTTGCCCCAATCCACGCCTAATGTTTCCAATGCTTTAGCAAATGCATTTTGGTGAGCATTATCTCGAACAATAAGAAAAGCTAGGGTCTCTCTGAAGGTTTTGTTAGAGCTCATTTCATAAATACGTGTTTTTTGAAGCACGCCTGTTGACTCTAGGACAAGGTTATTGAGTAAATCAGCGATTAGATTTCCGTGCGAGTATACCCAGGATCCATTCCAAGGGTTACCTGCAGCATCAACAGGTAAGGATGCCTGTGCTCCAATAATGAAATGGTGCGGGTTAGCATCTTTTACAGCATCGTTTAATGGTGCTCCATCTACCCCAGCATTACCAGGAACAGCAGATTGCCCTGAGTCATTGAGTAATTGATTTATTGTATTCTGTACAAGCTCTACATGTGCAATTTCTTCCAAGAAAACACCACGAAGCAAGTCTCTAAATTGAGTATCTTTACCTCGGAAATTCGAGCTTTGAAAGAAGTACTGCATCATCGTTCTCATTTCTCCATAATGGCCGCCTAGTATTTCTTGTAAAACTTTAGCTGCTTCCGGATCCGGACGGTCTGGCATGATAGGATTTATTAGTTCCTCTTTGTAGTAATACATCAAATTCCTCATTTCTTATATTAGGTTTTAATTTTGTGCATGTTTTATTTTGTACTAATAAAAGTGTTTTATTCGTGATTGGTAAAGATGTCGAGGTTTATATAAACTGTAGTAAGAAAGTTCTTTTTAGGAGAATTTAATGGGAAGATACATGGAATTTAAGGAAGCAGCAAAAGAGTATAGTTTTAAAGGAATTTCCAATGAAAAATATGTAGGCTTTTTAAAAGATGCTCCACAGGAATATAAGGATTTTTTAATGGAAATGGGATTTGGAGCAGTTTCAGATGGCTATTTTATGTTCTATTCTGGGTTAATAGAGGCCGATGAGATTTATGATGCAAAAGAAAATCCTGAAATCAAAAACATATTATTATTTGGAGATAAATTCTCAGGAGATGCAATGGGATTTTTAACAAATGAAGAGTGGGCAATTGTAGAGATTTGGCATGAGGACTTATACATCTGTCGAAGAGTAGAGGCTAATTTTTATGAGATTGTAAGAAAGGCTTTTGCGATGGAGCTTTAACTACCGCGAACAAGCGAAAGTGTCAAAATAGAGCTAACGGGGTAAAAATAAATAAGCTAAAGTCCGTAGTTAGGTCGCACAATGTTTTTTTACGCAACACTTGAGGCCGTTTACGCAACACTTAAATTTAGTGCAACAGTTAGACCCATACCCGCAACACTTTCAAATTTAGTGCAACACTTTAGTGATTACCCGCACCACTTACTGAGAAAAGCGCAACACTTTTGAAATTATCCGCAACACTTCCTCTCAACTCATTTTTTTGTCTGTTTGATGGGGGAAATGATATGATAATTAGTAATAACGAAGAGGTGGTTTAATGATAAAAATTGGGTTAACTGGTTGGGGGGATCATCCAGATCTTTATGTTTCTTCGCCTAGGGAGAAGTTGCAGGATTATAGTGCACATTTTCCGATTGTCGAGTTGGATGCATCGTTTTATGCGATTCAGCCGCAGCGAAATATAGAAAAGTGGATTCGGGAGACGCCTGATAATTTTCAGTTTATCGTGAAAGCCTATCAAGGGATGACAGGGCATTTGAGAGGGGAGAATCCTTTTAAGTCTCCAGAGGAAATGTTTGAAAGCTATCGTCAGATGCTTGGGCCGCTTAAGGATGCGGGGAAGCTTGCGATGGTGCTTGTTCAGTTTCCACCTTGGTTTGAGTGTGAGAAGGATAATGTGCAATATATGAGAAGAATTCGAGAGGAGCTAAAGGATTTTGAGGTGGTCATTGAGTTTCGCCACCAGTCCTGGTATCTTCCGGAGTATAAGGATTCGACTCTTCAATTTTTAAAGGATAATCATTTTCATCATAGTGTCTGCGATGAGCCACAAAATGGTGAAGGCAGTATACCTGTAGTGCCGGTTGCTACTTCTGATAAAGTGTTGGTCCGTCTACATGGGAGAAACTTTTATGGGTGGAAGAATCCAGGGAACAACGAAAAGTGGAGAGAAGTCCGCTATTTATATGATTATAATGAGCAGGAGCTTGCTTATATTCAGTCAGTTTGTGAGGTTTTATCTAAGCAGGCTTCCGAGGTGCTTGTTGTATTCAATAATAACTCTGGTGGTCATGCTGCTAAAAATGCTAAAGCCTTTCAGCAAATGCTTAATATAGAATTTGATGGACTTGCGCCTAAGCAATTAAATCTTTTCGAAGGGGATTTTTAAATGGAATGGTTTTTATTAGTACTGAGCGGGCTTTTTTCAGGGACGATCGGTGCACTAGTGGGATTAGGAGGCGGGGTTATTTTAGTACCAGCCGTGCTATTCCTTGGTACGACGCTGGATTTGATTCCAAATATTACGCCTCAGAGTGTTGTAGGTTTATCTGTTGTTATGATGATTTTTATTGGTCTGTCTTCTACGCTTTCTTATATGAAGTCTAAGACGGTGGATTTTAAAAGTGGATTTATATTTTTTATAGGAAGTATCCCGGGAACCATTTTAGGTGCTTGGGTAAACAAAGGATTAGATCTCCCTTCGTTTAACCTATACTTTGGTATATTGCTTGTCATTTTATCCGTTCTTTTACTAGTTCGTAAATATTTGAAGCCCGTTCAATGGTTTGTCAAGCATGGCAAGAAGCGTACCTTTGAGGATGGGGAAAATACATATGTATATGGATATCCAGTCTGGTTTGCACTAGCTTTAACCTTTTTTATAGGTTTTGCTTCCGGGTTGTTTGGAATTGGTGGAGGCTCGATGATTGTGCCGGCCATGATTCTGTTGTTTCTGTTTCCACCTCATGTGGCAGTGGGAACTTCTATGTTCATGGTATTTCTATCGTCGATCGTCAATTCTGCAACCCATATTTCTTTAGGAAACGTACCATGGCTATATACGATACCTGTCATCCCTGCTGCCTATATTGGCGCTAAGATAGGTGCTAAGCTCAATAAAAAGCTAAACTCGGAAACGCTTGTGACAGCACTTAGAATAGTACTGCTATTGCTAGGAATAAGATCTATTATAGATGGGCTATTTTAATAAAGGCGAGCGATAGCCCGCATAAAAAAGAGGTGAGAAAGCTGAGAGAGACCATTCATATTTATCATACAAATGATTTACATAGTCATTTAGAAAATTGGCCGTCTATCCATCACTTTCTCTCTGAAAGACGTAAAAAGCATGCAAGCGATTCCTCTCTAATATTAGATATCGGTGATCATGTGGATCGCTCGAATATATACACAGAGGGAACACTTGGGAAGGGGAACGTGAAGCTCTTAAATGATGCCCAATATGATTATGCCACGATTGGAAACAATGAAGGAATCACATTGAGTCACGAAGAATTGGATTCGTTATATGAACAGGCTAAATTCGAGGTCATAGTTTCCAATTTTACGGATTTGGAAGGGAATATTCCTAGGTGGGTGAAGCCTTATAAAATTCATCAGACGGCCTCTGGAATTCGAATTGGGATTATAGCTGCTACTGCGGATTATCGTGTTTATTATGAAAAGCTTGGGTGGAGATTGCAGGATCCTCTTCCTAGATTGCAGGCAGTTGCTGAGCAGATTTCTCCTCATGTCGATGTCCTTATTTGTATGTCTCATTTAGGAAAGTCTAAGGATGAAGAGCTATGTGAGCTGATACCGTCTCTGGACTTAATTTTAGGAGCACACACGCATCATTTGTTCGAGGAAGGGAAAATGGTTGGGAATACATTGCAGGCCGCTACAGGGAAATTTGGGATGTATGTGGGCTATGTGAGTCTTGAATATGACCATTCCATGAAAAGAGTTGTTTCTAAACAGGCTGTTGTCTATCCTACAGACGCGTTGCCAGTCCCTCAAAATGCAGGACACACGATGGGAAATTGGGAGCGAATCGGTAAAGAAAAGCTATCTTATCCTGTTTTTACAAGCAATTCCTTGTTAAAAAAAGAGTGGTTCAATGGGTCTGAGTTAGCGAATTTCTTTGGAAAGGCATTGCTAGCATACACGAATGCAGATTGTGCCATGTTCCCTGCAGGAATTTTCTTAAAGGATTTACCGGAGGGACCTGTCACTGCTTGGGATCTACATCAATGCCTGCCTCACCCCATTAATCCATGTATCGTTACATTAAGTGGAGCTGAGCTGCTAGAGGTGATGGAGCTTTCGAAAAACGAAAAATGGCCAAATTTAGAAGTGAAGGGTCTCGGATTTCGTGGTAAGTATTTAGGGGCTATTTTATTTGAACAGGTTGAACAAGATATGCATGGGCAGCTTTTGATTAAAGGTGAGCCATTAACGTTACATCAAACGTACCGGCTGGCGACGCTAGACATGTTTACTTTTGGATTTTTCTTTCCTTCTTTTAAGACCGCGAAGAAACAATATATTATGCCAGAAACTATTCGGGACGTTATAAAATGGTATGGAATAAAGGAAGAGCATAAATGTAGGGCATAATAGACCTCCTCGTTACATAAAAGTAATGAGGAGGTTTTTTCGTTGTTTTATCGCAAAAAGAAGAAGCGTTTCATATTTTTTAGCACTCAACGCAAATTAGCCATCTTTTTAACATGCTTTCTATTGTCAGTGGCTTGGGTATTCTATTATATAAATGCGCAACTAACTCCCACTTACTTACAATATGCTGAAGTGCAAACGAACAAGATTGCATCTATGGTAATAAGTAAGGCGATTAACTCGCGTACGGCAAATGTTCTAGATGTAAACGATATTATTGAAGAGGTTCCTTCGGATAGCAAAAATATGGTCACAACCAAATTCAATACAGAAATTATTAACCGAGTGCTATCTGATACAAATAGTTTAGTACAATCCCATTTAGAACAGGCTGAACAAGGGAATTTATCAAGTCTTCCTTACTTGGATGATATTGAGTATGATAAGCAAACAATGGAAGACCAAGGTGGAGTCGTATTTTTTGTTCCGATGGGGCAAGCAACGAATATACCTTTGATCGGTAACCTTGGTCCGAAAATACCAATTCGATTCCACGTGATCGGAAACGTTCAGTCAAATGTGGTGCCTACTATTACCGAGTTCGGTATTAATAATGCGTATGTAGAAATTAGTATCCACATTAAGGTGAATGTACAAATCATCGTCCCGCTTGCTAGTAAAATGAGTGTAGTGGAACAGAATATACCAGTAGCCATGGGTCTAGTACAAGGGCAGGTTCCTCACATTTATACAGGTGGGGATGGGTCGGCTGCTCCATCGGTGGAGGTACCTATACCGTTACCGGAAGATTAAAAAAACTTCATTTTTCTTAAATTAATGTTAGAATAGATAAAAATGAATAATAAATAGGTAGAGGCCGCATTGCTTAATAGTATGTTACGGGAGGGTGACTCCAAGGATCGTAATAGAAAGGAAGTTTTGCCGAAACTAAGTATGTCTAGTCAAGGATGCTTAGTTGGGGTTATTTTGAACAAGAATAACACTGTCATGTATATGGGGACATATAGATGGGGAGCTACAAAAGTGAAACAAAGTGTTATAACTAAAATTTCATGTATAAGCCAACCTATAAAATACTATAGGTTGGCTTTTCTATTTTCAAGGAGGAACAGTTTTGGAGAATACAATTTTTTCGTTAGTGCCACCGCTATTGGCAATCATCATGGTTTTATTGACAAAAAGGGTCTTGTTATCGTTAGGAGCAGGTATTCTTTCTGCAACCTTACTAGTAGAGGAATTTAGCCCTGTTGGATCTTTGTTAATGTTATGGAATTCCTTTAAAATCTCTTTTTGGGATGGGGGATTAAATGTATATAACATTTATATTTTATTGTTCATTCTCTTGTTAGGTGTAGTTACCGCTTTTGTCAGCCTGTCAGGAGGAAGCACGGCTTTCGCTAATTGGGCGATTAAGCGAATTAAAACGAAAAGAGGCTCTAAACTATTAACAGCCTTTTTAGGAATCATTATTTTTGTGGACGATTATTTTAATGCATTAGCAGTAGGGCAAATTGCAAGACCAATTACGGATTCGCATAAGGTTTCTCGTGCAAAGCTAGCCTATTTCATCGATTCTACATCAGCACCGATATGTGTAATCTCACCAGTTTCTAGCTGGGGAGCATTTTTGATCAGCCAGCTAGGTGTTATTTTCACAACACATGCTGTGACAGAATATACTCCGTTAGAAGCTTTTATCACAATGGCACCAATGAATTTCTATGTTATAGCTACTTTAGCGATGGTGTTCTTTGCCGCATGGACAGATTTTGATCTGTTTGAAATGAAAAAGCATGAAAAACGCGCGAAGGAAACAGGAGTATTATTTGATCCAAATAAAACAAACCCAGGAGATATGGAAGGAGATTTTCCAGACAATCAGTATGGTAAAGTGATCGATTTATTGCTTCCAATCATCTCTTTAGTAGTGGTAACGTTAGGATTGATGTTCTGGACAGGCTATCAGTTGTCTGGAGGAATTTTAGATATTTTTGTCATCTTTGAAAATACAGATGTTCCTTTGTCCTTATTTATAGGTGGATTGGTAGCAAGTATTTTATCCTTCCTGTTGTATGCGCGCCAATTCAAAGTGAACCCAGATGCTAATATGAGCTACGTGTGGAAGGCTTTACGTACAGGTGTTCAATCTATGCTTCCAGCTATTATGATTCTTGTGTTTGCATGGGCATTGTCTTACTTAATCACGGCATTAGAAACAGGTGCATTTTTAGCTACAATCGTTACGGAAAATAATGTTCCGGTAGGTATTATACCAGTTTTAATGTTTGTGTTGACTGCATTTATGGCTTTTGCTACAGGTTCTTCCTGGGGTTCGTTTGGTATCTTGCTTCCTATTGGTGCAAGTATTATCATGGCAATCGATCCGCAGCTATTGCTACCAGTATTAGCAGCAGTATTGGCAGGGGCGGTTTTCGGAGACCATTGTTCACCGATTTCGGACACTACGATCATGTCAGCTACGGGAGCTGGAGTTAATGTCATTGATCATGTGATGACACAGCTGCCTTACGCAATTATTAGTGCAATCATAGCTGCAATCGGATACTTAGTATTAGGATTGACAGGCTCTGTCATGATAGGATTAATAACAGTAGTAGGAATCCTCATTCTATTATTTGGGTTTTGGACCCTTAGTAATAAAAGTGGGAACAAGCATTCTATTTAGCTTTTTTAGAAGGTTGTTTGAATTCAAATAATATGGTACATTGACAACAGTGAAGTCAGATTATTTGAAATGGGGGATGGAATCGTGACATCATGTAAGCCACCAAAAGAACAGCATGAGCGCAAGCCTGAATGGCTCAAAATAAAGCTAAATACGAATGAAGATTATAAAGGCTTAAAAAAACTAATGCGCGAAAACAACTTAAACACTGTGTGTGAAGAGGCAAGATGCCCTAATATTCATGAGTGCTGGGGATCTCGTCGTACTGCTACATTTATGATTCTTGGCGCAGTTTGTACAAGAGCATGTCGCTTCTGTGCAGTAAAGACTGGACTTCCAAATGAACTAGATTTAGCGGAGCCAGAACGTGTGGCAGATTCAGTTGTTATTATGAATCTTAAGCATGCGGTAGTGACGGCTGTAGCAAGGGATGACTTAAAAGATGGCGGATCAGAAGTTTTTGCAGAAACGATCCGTGCAATTCGAAGAAAAAATCCTTTTACTACAATTGAAGTGCTTCCATCGGATATGGGGGGCATTGAGCAAAACATCCGTAACATTATGGATGCGAAGCCAGATATCCTGAATCATAATATTGAAACGGTACGTCGATTAACTCCTAGAGTTAGAGCACGTGCACAATATGACCGTTCTTTAGAATTATTAAAGCGTGCAAAGGAAATGCAGCCAAGCATTCCTACAAAGTCTTCGTTAATGCTAGGTTTAGGGGAAACGTTTGAAGAAATCATTGAGGTTATGGATGATTTACGTGCAAATAACGTTGATATTATGACAATTGGTCAATATTTGCAGCCTACGAAAAAACATTTAAAGGTTCAAAAATATTATTCTCCAGCTGAGTTTGGAGAACTGCGTAAGATAGCAATGAGTAAGGGTTTTTCACATTGTGAGGCAGGCCCACTTGTTAGAAGTAGCTATCATGCAGATGAGCAAGTAAATGCAGCTGCGAAGCAAAGACAGCAACAAGGTGAGGAATTACTAGCTGTTCAAGAGTAATAGCTAATGGATGGTGAATGTATGATAATAGCAGAAGGCTTCACTTATGAAGTAATAGAAGATTACCGTGATGCGTTTAAAGAGGAAGCTTTTTTGGAGCGTTACAGCGAGATTTTAACAAAGTACGATTATATTATGGGAGACTGGGGATATGGTCAGCTTCGCCTAAAAGGATTTTTCGAGGATCGGAACCAAAAGGCAACATTCGATACGAAAA
Source organism: uncultured Psychrobacillus sp. (assembly GCF_938022135.1). Lineage (NCBI taxonomy): Bacteria > Bacillati > Bacillota > Bacilli > Caryophanales > Bacillaceae > Psychrobacillus > uncultured Psychrobacillus sp. Next base: position 13,255 of record NZ_CALIED010000020.1, on the reverse strand, counting down.
TTAGTACGATGAAGGATTATTTGTACGAGTATTGCAATTTTGGCTGTGCTTATTTCCTTGTTAAAAAAACAGGTGTGGCTCCAAAACCAGTAGTTTTAGAGGTAGTAAAAGATAAACAAGAAAACCTTGAGCAGGATCAGTTATGATCTAGCTCAAGGTTTTTTTCTGTAGTAGAGTTATCATGAAAAGTAGGGTTCTGAGTCATAATAATACCCTTTGGCTTTCTGCAGAACAAGCTTCTTGAGGTGAGCAAAGAGAATAAGCTATCAAGACTCAGTTTCGCTGTTATTTTTCTTAAGAATAAGATTAACTTTTTCTACCATTTCAACAATCTCAGGGTGTATTCTATTCTCTTCTTCTAAGATTAAATTAGCTGAATCTATTTCCTTGAACACACCTTGTATTGATTTTAATTGATTCATCTGATCGCTTGTTGGAGGCTTGTTATCGATTTGGTAAAGTAAGCTGATTAAGTCCGCTAAAGAGACATTTAGCTTTGGATTTAGGTCAGTGGCCATCTCCAACAATCTCTCTGCATTACTAATATCCTCTAGCATTGGACCGATGGCCAGCCATCTCTTTTCCTCATCTTGAAGATCTTTCTCACTTTCTTGAATAAAGGAAGCGTTAGTTGTAAAAGCCATGTCTATGAATTGAAATGCTTCCTGAAAAAAGGCATAAGATGCGGTCTCATTATAGTGATTATTTGTGTTTTCTTTCTTATAAAATGTTTCTTTCAAGTATCCGTGTTCATCTTTATCAAATTTGAAACTCTGTACAGTTCTATCAGAGTGCTGCGCTTTAATCATGACGATTAATGGTTTTCTTTCAAAAATGGTTGTACTAAAATCTATATAGCCTAATTGAACATATTCATCAAAAAGAGGATAGGTTTTATCACCGTCTTTAACGACCAACAACCACTTCTGCCCATCATCCCATGCATAACGGCCGTTCTCCATTTTTCCTGCATCTACATGCAATTCAATTATTTCATCTTCACCATCGCCATCGATGTCGATTTTAGTTGTTTTATAAAGTGCAACAGGATACTTTTCAATATCTTTTGCGAGAATCATAGAATAATCTTTATTCACTTCTTCATTCATCGCCAGCTCCAGTGTGGTTTTTTCCTCCTTTAGAGTGTCTTTTTCTAATGAAAGTTGTTCTAGTTGCTTTTTAAGCTTGTTAATTTCGTTGGCTTGATCTGTGTCTGACTGATCAGCGCAACCAACAAGTATACCTATTAAGCATACGATTCCCAGTAAAAGTCCTCTCATTTTATTATTTCCTCCTATATAGCAGTAATAAATATTAATTCTCTATTCTTTTGGTTATACCTCTTTCAATTACCTAATTGAAAGGAAAAAATGATTTCCGCTCATATGAAGGTGATAAGGTTCAAACACAACAAGTTGAGATGCTCAATAATCTTTCCATATCTATGTTTGGAAATATTTAGTGTGTTAATATGATATAAGAGAAATAGTAATCGCTATTAAAATACTGTTTGGAGGAAAGAGAGTGAATTCAAACACTAACCGTTTAGCATACAATGAAACAGAAGTTTATTGGAAGAATTATCAGAGATTTTTTCCTGAAGAGTTGCGTATAAATGACAATAATCTACCTGATGAAGAATGGTGGGTTTGGAATGACTATCATATACATCTAGATCGAATGACTGCTTTGGATTCGAACATTAAAGTTGTTTTACTACATGGTGCAGGTGGAAACGGGCGACTATTGGCTCCCTATGCTCTGATGTTACAAGCATATGGATATGATGTTGTATCTCTAGACCTTCCTCCTTATGGTCTTAGTTACACCGAGTCAGTGAAATCTATGGAATACTATGATTGGATAGAAATAATTTCAGAGTTTATTAAACAGGAATTCAATTGAGACGGTAAGCCAATTGTTTTATTAGGGGCAAGTATCGGAGGCATGCTAGCATATCATGTGGCTAGTATGAGTAAGCAAGTGAAAGGTTTGATTGTTACGACTTTTGTAGATACAAGTAATCAGAGGGTTCGTGATCAAATTGCCCCCAATAAGTTAATTAGCCGACTAGGTAAATTCACGTTGGATCGCTTCCCTCTTGTATTAGATTCGTTTCTGATCTCCGTTTCTAAAGTATCAAGAATGAAGTTAATCACAAATAATTATGAGCTGACGAAACTAATTATTCAAGATTCTCGAGCTGCGGGGACAAAAATTCCTTTGCGATTTCTAAGAACCTTTTTAAATGCGAAACCAATTATTGAACCTGAATATTTTGATGCTTGTCCTATATTACTTGTCCATCCTGAAGTAGATCCGATGACGCCATTTAAATTAAGTGAATCTTTTTATAAACGACTGAAATGTAAGAAGAGATGTGTAATTTTAGAAGGAGCCGGTCATTTTCCTGTAGAACAACCTGGTGTCGAACAGATGAAAATAGCTGTCCTAACCTTTTTGAATGAGATAGAAAATACTTTTGAGTCAAAAGAAGATTAGAATTAACTATAGGTAACCGTGCTTAGGTGGAAATATACGACTTATTATTAATGAGGTTGGTGCTCAATATTGAACAATACGCTTTTTAACCTATTCGTTTTTATAGGACTGGGTTCTACCCTTTTTACTATCGTGCTTTTAATAGCACTATTTACAATTAAATATATTCGCAAGAAACCAAAAGGCTTTCCTAAAAAAGTATTTGTTTCTATGAGTATTTTAGGCACAGTATCGGCTGTTTTTTGGAGTAGTTGGATTGTTAATCCTAATTTCTTGCCTCAGGGACATCCTGGTCAAACTCTTCAATCTCCAAATGGTGATTTTAAAGCACAGGTATATCATATGTCTGGATTTATAGATTATAAAAATGTAAGAGTAGATATAATTAACAATGAAACGAAAAAGAAAGAAATGATTTATTATGACTATGTAGATAAAGCGTTAGACATTATGTGGGTAGAGGAAGACACTTTAAAGATTGAAGAAAAATATTTAGAGGTTGATAGGGATAAATTTGATTATAGAACACAGGGGACTTAAACAATCGTGAGCGTGATGGGGTAAATAAGTAAAATGAGCATAGAAGCATAGCTTCCAGCTCATTTTTTTGTGCATTATAACTTAACCATTTAAGAAATGCTTTCTCCCAAGCGTGTACAGAGAACTTTTCTGATCATGTCAGGGACATCATTAACTCAGCAATTCTCTTAAATATTCTCTAAGCTCTAATGCTTCCTCTTCGGATCTATTAAAAATATGCTCTAGGTAGCCCGGTTCTTCTACATCATCTGAACCTATGATGGCTGACCGATTGTATTGTATATCCATTACAAGAACTTTTCCAAAAAATCGAGAGCTCTGTACGATCGCTAAGTCGTAACGCTGAGACTCGCCTGTAAATCCAACAAACCTTGTTTTTGTATCTTCGACATCATCATATAAAAAGAATCGCTCCACCCTTGACACTCCTTCCTTACCTAACAATTATGGTACTATAGAATAGAAGTAGATATCAACGAAAACAAGAAATTAGGAGGCTGTACCATGTATTTTGTGGACCGTAAAAGTATAGCACTGACACTAAAGCATATGAGAGAATTGTTAGTGTTAATTGATGGCAATAAAGACTGGAATGAAAATGAAATTACCAAGTTAGCCCTGGAGCGAGTTGGACAAAATATGATTGAGTCTGTTATAGATGTAGGTAATTCTATGATTGATGGCTTCATCATGAGAGATCCGGGTGGCTATGACGATATAATTGATATTTTAACCGATGAAAAAGTTATTACACCTGAAATGGATGCCCCTTTAAAAGCTGTGATTGAAATGAGAAAAGAGCTTGTAAGACATTTCTTTTCCGTTGACCATAAGCAATTAGAAAGCGTATTGGTGGAAAACCTTCCTTATTTAAAACAGTTCCCAGAAAGAGTAGAAAATTATTTGATTAACGAACTTGGACCCGTTTCGGCATTTTTACCGGAGGACTCCGATGTCCGCCTATAAAGGGTACTTTTTAGATTTAGATGGAACTGTTTATAAGGGACAAACACCAATTCGTGAAGCTGTCGATTTTGTTCATTATTTGCAAAATAAAGGAATCGAGCCTTTCTTTGTAACAAATAATTCATCGATGACTCAAAAGCAATTACAGCAGAAGCTCGCAAAGATGGAAATTCAAACATCTGAGGAGCAAATCATTTCTTCTAGTATTGCTGCAGCAAATTATATTGCAGAGCATTATCCTGCAAAAAGTGTTTTCATGATCGGGGAAGAGGGACTAAGCGATGCTCTAGCCTCCGTTGGGATTGAGACGACTGATGAGCTAGCGGAAGTTGTCGTAATGGGAATAGACCATCAAGTCAATTATGAGAAGCTTGCGCAGGCTTGTTTATCAGTGAGAGCAGGAGCGGCATTTATTTCTACTAATAGTGACCATGCGTTTCCAAGCGAGAGAGGGTATCTTCCTGGGAATGGTGCATTCACGAAATTAGTAGAGCATTCTACTGGTGTTGAGCCAATTTTTACTGGAAAGCCACAGCCATTTATGCTGGAGTTTATTCAAAAAAAATATGGCTTTAAAAAAGAAGAGATGGTTATGATCGGAGACAACTATCAAACAGATATCCTTACAGGGATACACATGGGCATTGATACAGCTCACGTCAATACAGGTGTCAATCGTACGGAAGAGCTACAGATGTTATTGAAAAAACCGACTCATTTCTTAGAAACCTTACATGATTGGATAAAATAAATAGTATTAAAAAATGAAAAAAAGGCACTTCCTGTTCGTTTGAACAGAAGAATGCCTTTTTTTCTATTAGTTAAAAAATATTTTAAAATCAGATTTGCGGCTGCTCTTAAAACAAAGGATTTTCTTCAATATATTTGTATATATTAGATACTAAATCTTCAGAGGAATTACCTTCGACGACATCCCCATTTACGATGGCGAATAGCGTTTCAGAGCATAGAGAACAATAGCTGAGGCAGCCATATTCTAGTACGTCTAAATCTGGATCTTGTTCTAATATATCAAATGCCTCTTGTGAACCATTTGCAAGGTTGCTTATACAAAATTCAACCATTGGATTCATAGCTGTCACCTCACTACATCGTCATGCTACTCTATTTTTTTTAAAAGGTCAATTGAGAAGTTGTATTGTGAAAACTGTCACAATCATTTATAATTTGAGGAGACATTGAAAGAAAAGGGAGAATATTTATGCGAAAATTAGTCTTATTAGGTGGTGGATACGGTAATATGCGCGTATTATTACGCCTATTGCCAAATAATTTACCGGATGATGTAGAAATAACATTAATAGATCGTACGCCATTTCATAGCTTAAAAACAGAATTCTATGCTTTAGCAGCAGGAACTTCATCTGACCAAAATATAAGAGTTGCTTTTCCAGACAGTAACAAACTAAATATTGTTTATGGGGAAGTTGAGAAAATCGATGTAGAAAACAAGCAAGTCATTCTACAAGGAGAACAAACTGTTCCTTACAATGATTTAGTCATTGGGTTAGGCTGTGAGGATAAATATCATAACGTTCCGGGTGCAGAGGAATACACTTATAGTATTCAAACAATAGGACGTTCAAGAGACACTTATAATAAGATTGGTGGACTTCCAGCTGGATCTATAGTAGGTATTGTTGGAGCAGGCTTAAGCGGAATCGAGCTTGCAAGTGAACTTCGCGAAAGTAGACCGGACCTTAAGATTAAATTATTTGATCGTAGTCCTCGTGTATTACGAGACTTTCCTGAGCGCTTAAGTAATTTTGTGCAAAAATGGTTTGATACAAATGATGTTGACGTTATTAGCAACTCGAATATAACGAAGGTCGAGCCAAATAAATTATACAATCATGATGAAATAATCCCTGTGGATGTAGTAGTGTGGACTGCTGGTATTCAGCCTGCAGCACCAGTCCGAGCTTTACCAGGTGAAAAGGATAAGACAGGACGCATTATTCTAACTCAATATCACGATTTGCCAAGCTATGAAAATGTATTTGTAGTGGGAGATTGCGCTTCTTTACCTTTTGCACCAAGTGCTCAGCTTGCCGAAGAACAGGCAGAACAAATAGTAAAGGTTCTACAAGCACGCTGGAAGGGCCAACCGCTTCCAGAGAAAATGCCAGAGATTAAACTAAAAGGCTTCATGGGATCATTAGGGAAAAAACAAGGATTTGCCTATTTGGCAGATATCTCAGTTACTGGTCGCATTGCGAGATTAATGAAGTCAGGCTTACTATGGATGTATAAACGACATAACGGTTAAAATAAAAAGCTTAGGAACGTAAAGAATACGTTACTAAGCTTTTTGCGATTATTTAGTTTGCTATATACCCATACTTTTCAAGAGCCGAGAATACTGGCTTTAATTGAATATATCCTTCACCTATTACTTCCTCGTTAATCATGATTAGTGGATAAAAAAACTCATCATTGGCAATTTGATTGGCAATCGATTGTTGTTTTTCATCTTCTAGAGGCTGCTCTATATCAATATATGAAAATGTTATTTGATGTTCTGGAAATTTTCTGCTGATAGCGGCTTCTAACCATTCGTATGTGTCCTTTGATGAAGGTGCATTCACACAGCTTGCACATACTATATCGGCACCGTAAACTTCTACAGTGAGCTTTTCTTGTGCCATAATTTACTTGTCCCCTTTATCTGTTTAATCCTTATCCCCTACACATTACATTATAAAGGGGTTACTGAAAAGCTGTCAAAAGGTCCACACCTCTTCATTTTAATAGGAGGCTTCATGAGCAAAGTCAGGACTGGATTAATTTACTAGCCCAATAAGGAGCGATAGGGATATACGATACTTCTTCTCTTATTCTATCTGCCACCTAATGAGACGTACTCCAATTGGTTGTCCTTGTCGTAATGGAACACGACGAGACTGTTGCTGTCGTGCTGCGGGTTATACATGTAATAGCTTATCTCGGTCATGTCATCAAATTTGTTGAAGAAACCGATGTGTTTCGACTGCTTGGCCAGTTCGACCTCGAACGGTAGATTACCCTCTGGTTCCGCTAGGTGTATCGCATTGTTCTTTACTTCGAACTTGACCGGGAACTCGGCTTTTAGCGTTTCGAAATCCTCAGCTGCAAGTAGATCCATGAAGCGCCTCGACGTTCTATCGGTTTCCTGTAGGAATCCGTTGTAGTCAGCTCTGTCCTCACTTAGTTTATCTTTTAGCTCTTGATTCTCTTTTTCCAGCGCTTCGATTTTTTTCTCGTGATCCGCAAGGTCTTTTTCATCTGAACAACCGACCATCATGATTGAAATGAGTGTCAACGATAGTAATTTTTTCAATTAATTACCCTCCTGCTATGTCATTAAGTGACATTTTATAACGAAATACAAAATTGTACAATTTTTCTAAAATAAGTGTTGTAAAGATAGTGACATAAGTTAATAAAAATGGCATAAATTGATGGCCTTTTTACTCAATGAGATGACAAATGCTCATTTTTAGACGTTCAAAACTACCTGGAGCCATTCTATGAGTGTCATGCAGAGATCACAGTATGTAATATTCATTCATCTTTAAGCAGACTATTTACCGTAGATGTTTTACGGGAAGTAAACACTTCCATTTAATCAGCAATTATTCTATAATGATTGTAGTGAAAGGAGTCGATCTATATGACTGATACAATTAATGAACAAGTTCAAGAAGTTTTAGATAAATTGCGCCCATTCTTACTACGAGACGGTGGGGACTGCGAGCTTGTTGACGTTGAAGACGGCATTGTAAAACTACGACTTTTAGGAGCATGCGGAAGCTGCCCAAGTTCTACGATCACTTTAAAAGCTGGTATAGAACGCGCTTTACTAGAGGAAGTACCTGGTATCGTAGAAGTAGAACAAGTATTTTAATCCTAATAAATATGAAAAAAGAAGCCTAGCTGGCTTCTTTTTCTTTATGTACGCATTTCCTGCCAGCGTTCTTTGGCCATCTCAATAAGTGAAGGTTCAACAGAAGAGCTTTGTTTTTCTAGGATCATCGAAAAATAACGTGTAGCTAAATCTCTTGCTCCAACTCGTCTAGACAGCTCTGCTATCATGTAAAGAGCTCGTATCTCAGACATTTGGGTTCCACTATAATCCTCCCTAGAATATGAATCGATATAGCGGTCTCGCGCTATTTCTAGAAATCTTTTTTCCTCATCTTGTTGTCCTAATATACGGTAGAGCCAAGCTACTCGCAATGCTAAGCCGGCTATGGATACAAATTTTTCTTTCTTTAAAGAAGCACATAATATTCCTAACTTATAAGCAGTGATTCCTTCTTGAATCGTTCTTTCACCGCCGTAGGAGCGTGATGTCCATTGTTTAGTTATGTTCTCTTTGATCGCGTCTTTTACACTTGGAGCAAAATATTTTGTGAAATCATCTGTAAACGAAAAGCCACAGTGCTCACATACAAATACATTATAAAGTAATGGATTGATCTCTTTATTCTGGTAGATTGGTTGAAAGTCTGTATCATGGGTTTCTAGCTTTATAAATTTCGAACGAATCTTAGTTGACTTAAATTTATTTTTACAGTGTAAGCATACTACCTCTTTTTGATAATACGGAAGTATTTCCATTACTTTTTCCCCTTAGAAGCCTATTATTTCTTCTATTATACTGTAAAAATATGTAGAAAGCGATGCGAGTTTCGAGTAGTTTTCCTTGTATAGATAGTGAAAACATTGATATTATATATACATAAGGAAGGAATGTGATCTAGATGACAGAAGTAGTTAATTTGTCTGAAGCGGCAGCTTACCGCGTTAAAGAGATGATGGTCCACAATGAGGAGGAAGGTTCACTTCTACGTGTTTCCGTTAATGGTGGTGGATGTAGCGGACTTTCCTATGGTATGGGATTTGAAAAAGAGAAAAATCAAGATGATTTAGTTTTGCATCAGCACGGACTAGACATCATTGTTTCCAAGGAAGATGCATCTATACTTACTGGAACGGTCATCGATTATAAAGAATCGTTGATGGGTGGAGGCTTTACGATTGATAACCCGAATGCAATTGCTTCCTGTGGCTGTGGTTCATCGTTTAGAACTGCTAAAAAAGAAGGCACACCTGAAAGCTGTTAAATAAATGAAAGAACATTTTCTTGCATTAGAAAATGTTCTTTTTTATAAATAAAAAAGCATATACGCTCTTAAAAGGAGAAAGCTAAAAGGACTGAATAGTTTCCTTATTGCATGTTAGTTAAACTTGCATTTGAACTTTTTAATAAATACTAACAATTATCTGTATATTCCTACCTTTAGAATGTTGTTAAATAGTGTTGAAATCCTATTCTAAAAGGTCTAAAATAGGTATAGTGTGAAATTTGTCGGAAAAATGACAAGCTAAAAACGAATGAACGAGATTTATGAATCATTCGGTTGTTATAAAAAATAAAAAAAGGTGGTTGCGATCTTCGTGAAAAGACCAACAGTTCTAGTATTAGGAGCAGGATACGGTGGATTATCTACTGTAGTAAACCTTCAAAAATTAGTAGGTACAGATGAAGCAGATATAATTTTAATAAATAAAAACGATTATCATTACGAATCAACTTGGTTACATGAGGCTTCGGCTGGTACGTTAAGTCCAGATCAAGTACGTTACGATATTAAAGACGTTATCAATAAAGGAAAAGTTCAATTCGTAAAAGCTACAGTTGAAGGTATTGATGTAAACTCTAAAAAAGTAGCAACAAGTGCTGGGGAATACACATATGATTACCTTGTAATTGGATTAGGCTTTGAAGGCGAAACATTTGGAATTACAGGATTAGATAAATATGCTTTATCTATTGCAAACGTAAATGCAGCTCGTCAAATCCGTGACCATATCGAGTACCAATTTGCTACATGGTCTACAGAAGAAACAAGAGATGATGCTCGTTTAACAATCGTTGTAGGTGGGGCTGGTTTCTCTGGTATCGAATTCTTAGGAGAGTTAGGGAATCGAATTCCTGAGCTTTGTGCGGAATATGATGTACCAAAAGAAAAAGTACGCGTTGTTTGTGTTGAAGCAGCACCTATGGTTTTACCAGGATTCGATCCTGAATTAGTTGAATATGCTGTTCGCCAACTAGAAGCAAAAGGAATTGAATTCTCTATTGGAACACCAGTAGTAGAAGCAACTCCTGAAGGCGTTAAGATTAAAAAAGGTGAAGAAGAATTTGAATTCATCAAAGCTGGAACGGTTGTTTGGGCAGCTGGTGTCCGCGGAAACCGTTTAATCGAAACTTCTGGCATCGAAAACATGCGTGCTCGTGTTAAAGTTGAAAAAGACATGCGTGCTCCTGGTTTCCCAGACGTATTTATCGTTGGAGACTGTGCATTGATGATCAATGAAGCAATTAATCGTCCATACCCACCAACAGCTCAAATTGCTATGCAACAAGCTGTAACAGTAGCTCAAAATATCGTAGCTCTTATGAAGGGTGAAAATACGAAAGAATTCGTTCCTGAGCTTAAAGGTACAGTATGTTCTTTAGGTGAGCATGATGCAATTGGTGACGTAATGGGTAGAAAGCTAACTGGTACAAAAGCTTCTATTATGAAGAAGGTTATTGATAACCGTGCTCTTTACATGATCGGTGGAGTTCCATTGATGATCAAAAAAGGTAAATTCAAACTATAATATTAATATAACCAAATTTCCTACTGAATTATTCAGTAGGAGATTTTTTTGTGGAGGAAAATACAAAAAACTTGGAGAAGCGTTTTCAGCTTAATCACATCCAATTATAATTAAAATGGTGAATAATAAAAGGCATGTTATGTTTAAGCTTAACTTTTAATGCACTGTAAAAAGCTAAAGGGGAGAAATAAATGCAAACTAAACTAGTTTTATATATTTCAATTTGCTTGATGCAATTAATAATTTTAACTAATATCGTTCTTTTTGAGGGACAGTGGAATGGAATTACTATGTGGTTATGCACAGCTATATTTGTTCTTTCTTCTGCTGTTTTTGGTTTTAATAGAACAAATAAAAAACAAGATAATTGAGACCCATTAAAAAATAACCGTAACAAGAACTTTCCCTTTAATTTTCTCCCCATATTCTTGTCTTGAAGGAAATTGGCGCTTACACTTATCTTAAGGGAGTTGGTTTAATGTCTAGAGATAAAAGAGGTAGCGTATGGCTAGGAGTAGCTGGGTTAGTTTTAAATAGTAAAGGTGAATGGTTGGTTGTTAACAAGCGATACGGTGGGTTGGAAGGTAAATGGTCGCTTCCAGCTGGCTTTGTAAATGGCAATGAAACAGTTGACGAGGCTGTGCTCAGAGAGGTATTAGAGGAGACAGCGGTAAATTGTAGGGTCATCAATATGATCGGGTTTAGAAGTGGTGTATTGCAAGGAAAAATAAGTGATAATATGGCTATTTTTCTTCTTGAACCAACAACCGATGAGCCAATTATCCAGGTCCAGCTTTCAGAGCTTTATGAAGCAAAGTGGATTCATCCTACAGACTTATTGCTCGATGAGACAGCCTCCGTTATGTTACATGAGCTAGCAGCAGCTTCCTTAGAGGTTGGTTTTCCAACTATAGATGGTGTAGATCCAGGAGATATATTTGGTTATACGAGTTATAAATTATTCATAAAATAAAAGCTGAAACTAATACGGCATAAGTGGCTAGCCTAGCTTTTTATGCCGTATTAATATTATGTGTTAATGATATATAATAGCTGCCGTATCAAACAAGAAAAATCAATTTTTTATGATTGTAGGGCAAGTGACGAGTGATGGCTTAATTAACGCTCCTCCCATAAAAAGCATCCGCTAAATAAGCCGAAAATAATTAGCTGTATTAATAAAAGCATATAAACCCTAATATTCATTTTCAATTGTTCGGTTTTTTTCAAACAAAAAGGTAAACGTTTTAATTACTAATAAATTAAATAATTTGAATAATTTCATTATTTAGACACATTTACATAAAAAAGTAGAGGATGTTCATTTACAAATATATTAATACGTGATATATTATCTGAATATTATAAATAAATGAATGAGGAGGCGCTAAGAATGACTAAATTACAAGAAGTAACTACAAAATCATGTCCGTATTGCAAAGGGGAAGGGTACTTTCAATTAAGGCTTGGAGGATCCGAAACATGTGGCTGTTGTCAGGGCACTGGCAAGAAATAATAATAAGGCTTTTTGACAAAAATGTGAAAAGAGATAACTGGATTGAATACCGGCCTCCGTTAAGGTAAACTATTTAAAGATGTAACGGAGGTTAATGACTATGAATTTTACAATTACACAGATGATTCTTTCAGTTCTAATATTTCTAGTAATGTTTTTTGGAATCGCCTTCCTATTAAATATGTTGCTTAGAATGTCTTGGTTTGTAGCTATTCTTTATCCACTTATAGTGATATTTATTATTGATGAGGTCGGAATTTTTGATTACTTTACAAAACCGGGTTCTTCCTTCTCTGCTCTAGGAGAAAAATTCATGTCACTACATATGGCAGATATCGTTATTTTATCAAGTGGTTTTGTCGGTGCAATTCTAGCAGGAATTGTGATTAAAATGCTACGTAAAAGTGGATATCAGATGTTTTAGAAAGATGGCCTATCTAGGCTGTCTTTTTTTGTTATAGAGCCACTCTACTTAAATCTGTTTAACAAAAGATTTTTATAAATATACATAAACAGTTTCCTAGTTATATGCAGAGGTTTCAGCTTTAGCGATATCCACTCTATTATTCCTTTGGAAAGCTACGAAGATCGTTATTCTCTTATCTATTGTGTGCTTCCTCTTATGAGGTTTATATTGCTGAGAACAAATAAGTTAAATGGGAGTGGGAAAATGTTATTATTATGGCAACTTTCATTATTTGTTTCAATTTTAACTTTATTAGTTGGTTTTGTTAAAAGGTCTTGGGTCTTTTTATTAATTAGTACGTTTACATTCATACCGATAGCATATTATTTTTTAGGGGCGAATAATGCTTGGAAATATGTTGGTTTAACTCCTGTCATACTACTTGTTCTTACTATATTATTCTGGTTCATAAGTAAAAAAATGAGTTCAGTTAAATGATAAATCTATAAATAAAACCCTTTAAAAAAAGAAATCAAATAAAAATGAGCTTGGAGAAAATATCCCAGCTCATTTTAATTTAGGCTATGTTAAAGGTTAGGGTTGATTTATGATGCAAAGAAATCTTAGATCAGAGAGTAGAATTGATTTCC